>JAZOMM010000136.1:0-2278 GCA_045653965.1 Christensenellaceae bacterium
GTTGTTCCAAAAGCATCGGAAGACGGAAACGTTAACGGTTGGGGTGGCAGTATAAATATGACCGATATTTATGACATGCTTACCGGTATAAGAAATGATGATGCAACAAGCAACAGCAATTATTATTATGAAAGGACAGACATTACCGACCTTAATGGAAAAACGACGACATTAACATCGAACGAGTATACTACAACAAAAACAATGCTAACACATAGCATAGAAGGCTTTGGTTCGTTTGTATTTGCAACTGGCAACTACGCTCCAGACTATGTAAACTTCATCGCAGGTGCTCAAAAGGTTAATTCTTATAAATATTTTTATAATGAAAGCGAGCAATTACCCCTTTATAACATCGTTAACAACGGCTATTATTTGAACTTTAATGGAAGTGCTATTTCTTCTAGTCAAGATACTGCAACTGACTGGTATATCGATGACGGAAAAATTTCAACTGTTGTTAATGGCGTTTTATATCACTTGGTTGTAACAAACAATAACTTGTCTTGCGTTGAAGATTTTGGGACTAGTGAAAATAGTATCACCAAATGGACAAAAGAAGAAAATGCCATCATTTATAACAACCAAAAACTAGTATGTCAAAATGGAACTTGGAGACTTGTTTCTACAAGTGCAGAGAGTGGTTATACTATTTCAAGAAATAACAACTATCTATCTATCAATGTCGGCAATTACAATACTAGTGTGCAAAACCAAACAAATGAAAATAATGCAACCCTTTGGCAACTAAATCAAACTGCAGATGGATATACAATATCAACAACGGCAACAAATGGCACAACTTATTATTTAGGTTATAGTACAGGATATGGCTCTTCGATACAGGTTTCAACAACGGCTAAAACTTGGCAGTATGATTCTACAAATGGTCGACTAACTTGTCTTGCTGGAATAAGCGGCAATACAACTTATTATCTAAGATATAACAATGGTTGGTCAATATCAACAACAAATAATAATTATAGTAAACTCACATTTACTTTTGTAGAAGTTTTTGACACTCTTGCTAACCAAAACGGCACGAAAGCAAGGGTTGAAAAAACGGAAAAAAATTCATATATTGACAACTCTATAAAAAACACATACTATGATGCAAACGGAGACTTAAAATCAACGGGTCCAGGCTTAACATACTTCCCACTTATCTCAGAAACAGTAGATGGCAAGCGCCGTCCTAAAGCGACAAATACTGGCTATATAGTTGGTGCAGAGTGGGATACTCTTGAAGAGCAACAACAAGACGGCTTTACAAGTAACCTTCGTATTTCTAGATATACTTTAAGTAGTGGTATGACTAACACAAGTTCACCACTGACCATGACCTATAAAACAGGCGATACTTTTACGGGCATTACGACTTCTGGAGATAATACTGCAGAAAAACTTAAATTGCAAAAATACACCAACTGCTATAGCACTTTTATACAAAAACAAAGTGGCAACGTGTGGGATGGCTTGCACTTTATGGATGCTCCAATTTTAAAATCAAACGTTGCTGAAATTACGGCAACACTAAGAAATGAAACAAAATATAACTATCAAGTGCCAACAAACTGTATAGACTTTTACCTTTATGAAAGGGGATTTATCAATTTCTTTGCAGGCTCGTATTATACACAAGGTGGTGGTAACAACTCTTTCTTTTCTATTTATCAAATTGTTCGTGATGCAAACGAAAAAATATCAGACATAAGAGAGATATATAAGATTTACGCAGCGCTTGATGCAAATGACAACATAATAACAAATAAAGAGTATTTCTATACCTATCTAGTAGATGGAGTAGAAGTTATTTTTGATAAAGACGGCAAAAAGCAAACCACCATAACTATACCTGAAGGATATTCTATGGTGTTTGACTGCAGATGGATAACACATTCAAGCGAATACGATGGGTGGTTAAGCGTTTCATCAAACAACCCTGCAAACAGCAGACTTTTCTATTTTGAAGTGCCTGTAAATGATGGGGAATATGCTATCGGCTCTACACAAGGAAGAACGGGTGCATACTTAGTTTATCTTGACCTTGCAGCAAACGCTCAACAAATAGAAAGGGTTAAAGAACATGAACAAATAATCGAAGTAACCACAATAAACACTATTCCAAACGGCGTTGAAATTTTAGTTAAATCTGAAAGTGGTTATTCTGAAGATGTTATAGCAGACATAGATTCTAAAAACTCTGCTTTTGCATCAGTAAACGAAGGTGGTTCTGGCACAATTGCTATAAGTAAAAAAGATGAAAACACCTTTGTTT
>JAZOMM010000137.1:0-7475 GCA_045653965.1 Christensenellaceae bacterium
TGTTTTATTTATGAACTAAAGCCCTTTTTACTCAATTACCTAGGGAATTTGAGTTGTGCTTGTGCAGCAGCGAGTCGAGCAATTGGAACTCTAAATGGTGAGCATGATACGTATGTCAAACCTGTCTTATGACAGAATTCGATTGTAGATGGGTCACCACCGTGTTCACCACAGATACCAAGTTTGATGTTTGGACGAGTTGTCTTACCAAGTTTAACAGCAGTTTCAACTAATCTACCAACACCGATTTGGTCGAGTTTAGCAAATGGGTCGTTTTCATAAATTTTCTTTTCATAATAAGCATTTAAGAACTTACCAGCATCGTCACGAGAGAAACCAAATGTCATTTGTGTTAAGTCGTTTGTACCAAATGAGAAGAATTCTGCTTCTTTAGCAATTTCATCAGCAGTGAGTGCTGCTCTTGGAATTTCAATCATTGTACCAACTTTGTATGTGAGTTTAATGCCAGCGTTTGCAATGCAGTCATCAGCAGTCTTAACAACTAATGCCTTAACATAAGCAAGTTCTTTGATTTCGCCAACAAGTGGAATCATGATTTCTGGAACGATGTTCCATGCTGGGTGCTTTTTGCTTACAGCAATTGCTGCGCCGATAACGGCTTTTGTTTGCATAACTGCAATTTCTGGATATGTAACAGCAAGTCTGCAACCACGGTGTCCCATCATTGGGTTGAATTCGTGAAGTCCTGCAATCGTTGCTTTAATATCTTCTGCAGTCTTGCCCATTTCTTTTGCAAGTGCCACGATATCTTCTTCTGCTGTTGGAACGAATTCGTGTAGTGGTGGGTCAAGGAAACGAATTGTTACAGGGTTGCCTTCCATTGCTTCGTAAAGTGCTTCAAAGTCACCTTGTTGCATTGGAAGAAGTTTTTCAAGAGCCTTTTCTCTTTGTTCAACTGTGTCAGAAACAATCATTTCTCTCATTGCTTTAATTCTGTCTGCTTCGAAGAACATGTGTTCTGTTCTGCAAAGACCGATACCTTGAGCACCAAATGAACGTGCTTGTTTAGCATCCTTTGGAGTATCAGCGTTTGTTCTTACTTGGAGTGAACGATATTTATCAGCCCAATCCATAATTCTGCCAAAGTAACCAGAAATTGATGCAGGAACTGTTGGGATTGCTTCGCCATAGATGTTACCTGTTGAACCATCAAGTGAAATGTAGTCGCCTTCAACGAAAGTCTTTCCACCGAGTGAGAAAGTTTTCTTTTCTTCATCGATTTTGATTTCGCCACAACCAGAAACACAACATGTACCCATACCACGAGCAACAACGGCTGCGTGTGATGTCATACCACCACGAACTGTCAAGATACCTTGTGCATAGTGCATACCTTCGATATCTTCTGGTGATGTTTCAAGTCTAACGAGGATAACCTTTTCGCCTTTCTTTGTAACCCATTCTGTAGCATCTTCTGCAGTAAATACAACCTTACCACAAGCAGCACCTGGAGATGCTGGAAGTGCACAGCCGATAGGCTTAGCGCTCTTTAATGCTTTAGCATCAAATTGTGGGTGAAGTAAAGCATCAAGTTGTTTTGGGTCAATCATAAGAACAGCTTGCTTTTCATCAATCATGCCTTCGTCAACTAAGTCGCAAGCAATCTTGAGAGCAGCAGCGGCTGTACGCTTACCGTTTCTTGTTTGCAACATAAAGAGTTTGCCATCTTCGATAGTAAATTCCATATCTTGCATATCTCTATAGTGGTCTTCGAGTTTAGCAACAATTTTAACGAATTGTTCATAAACTGCTGGATTTTCTTGTTTGAGTTGGTCGATAGTTTGTGGTGTTCTAACGCCGGCAACAACGTCTTCGCCTTGAGCGTTCATTAAGTATTCACCATATAAACCTTTTTCACCTGTTGATGGTTTACGAGAGAACGCAACACCTGTACCAGAAGTGTTACCCATGTTACCGAATACCATTTCTTGTACGTTAACTGCTGTACCCCAACTTGCAGGGATATCATTCATTCTTCTATAGTAAATTGCTCTTGGGTTATCCCATGAACGGAAAACTGCCCTTACAGCACCAAAGAGTTGTTCTTTTGGGTCTTGTGGGAATTCAGCACCGATTTTTGCTTTATATTCTGCCTTGAATTGTTCAGCAAGATTCTTAAGGTCATCTGCTGTGAGTTCTGTGTCAAGTTTAACACCCTTTTCTTCTTTCATCTTGTCCATGAGTTCTTCAAAGTATTTCTTACCAACTTCCATAACAACGTCTGAATACATTTGAATAAATCTACGATAAGAGTCATAAGCAAATCTTCTGTTGCCTGTCTTTTCAGCAAACTTTTCAACAACGATGTCGTTTAAACCAAGGTTAAGAATTGTATCCATCATACCTGGCATTGATGCTCTTGCACCAGAACGAACAGAAACTAAAAGTGGGTTTGATAAATCACCAAACTTCTTTCCTGTAATTTCTTCTAGTTTTGCAACATATTCCATAATTTGTGCTTGAATTTCGCTGTTGATTTTTTCACCATCAGCATAATATTGTGTGCACGCTTCAGTTGTGATTGTGAAACCACGAGGAACAGGCATGCCGAGATTTGTCATTTCAGCAAGGTTTGCACCCTTACCACCAAGCAATTCTCTCATTTGGCCATTGCCTTCACTGAATAAATAAATATACTTCATTAAATTTATCCTCCAAAGTATTTTGTTTTTTTTATATTCTTACAGCCTTTCTATTTTACTACAAATACAAAAAATTTTCAACTATTTTATTAAATTTTTCACATTTTTTACGCTCGAATAAAAAATTTTATATAAAAAATGTAACTGTTTATAATTTTTCTATACATTTTTTAACTATGTTAAAATATCGTTTAGTTCTTTTAACGACTTAATATTTTCTTCAGTCCTATTTTTTATGTAATATTCTAGCAGTTTAAGTGCCTTTTTCGTGCCTTGATGAGTATCGGTTAAACAACCATCTTTTGCCTCTATTAACGCGCTTAAAGTTATGCCGTTTATCTCTCTACCTACATTGTCAAAGCATTTTTCACAAATAAAAGCGCCGTTTCTATAATCAAAAAAAGTTCTTGCTTCTATTTTGTTTTCACAATAAAAACAGCCATCTAGTTTTAAGCCAAAACCTTGATTTTCTAATGCTAACACCAAAAACTTTACGAGTGCCGACAAATAATCATCGGTATAGGCAATCTCTTTTAGGGCGTTTATGGTTAACATAAACTCTTTTTCATCGACCATTTCTTCTTGATAAAAATGTTTGATAAACTCGGTTACCGTGCCTGCACAAAAAAACTTTTGGATATTTTCTCTAATAGGATAAAAACTATCTATAAGCGAAGCACCTATAACCGTTCGTTTATCCCCCGACCTAGAAAAGATGAATTCTGCAAAACAAAAAGGCTCGGCTGCAAATTTTAACTTTGCGCCTGCCTTTTTTACCCCTTTAATTTTTGCACATACCACACCCTTTTCTAAGGTGAAAATGTTTAATAGTTTGTCATTTTCAGAAAAATTTATTCCACTTAAAACTATTCCGTTTTGTTTTTCTTCCATACTAACTCTACTTATCAAGTTCTTTGTAAAAAAGATAATATGAAGCAAATCCTGTCCTTTTAAAAAGTTCCCAACAAACTTCGCCTAACTCATCTTTTTTATTATTTTTTTGTTTTTGTTTTTTTGCCATAAATTCCCCCACGATTAGTTTGTGTGAAATTTATGCTTATTATTCTTTTTTGAGCCTAACCTTTTCTATATATTTTCTTCGCCATAGCCGTATTCTTTAATAAGCCCAGCGCTATTTCGCCAATCTTCTTTAACTTTTATGTATGTGGTTAAGAAAACCTTTTTGCCCAAAAACTTTTCCATATCTTGTCTTGCAAAAGAAGAAACTTCTTTTATCGCCCTTCCCCCCTTGCCTATTAAAATGGCTTTGTGGTTTGGCTTTTCGCAAACTATGTCAAGGTTTATTTCGTATGTAGTGCCGTTTTCTCTTAAGAAAAATTTGTTTATAATTATCGCTATGCCGTGTGGAATTTCTTTATCAAACTTAAGCAAGATTTTCTCACGCATAATTTCGGAAATCATAAACTTATACGACCTATCCGAAACGATATCTTCATTAAAAATCCTTTCGCCTTCTGGTAGTTTAGAAAGAATAACTTTTAAAAGTTCTTTTATGTTTTTGTTTTTTCTTGCCGAAACAGGCACTATGTCTAAGCCTTCGCTAGAAAGTTCTTTTAGTTCGGATATCAATAAACTTTCGTTCATAATATCGGTTTTTGAAAGCACTAAAATTATTGGAACGCTTTGTTTAGCATATTTTTGAACAAGCGCTCTATCGGTATCGCTTATCCCTTCGTGTGCATCAAGAACGAACATTAAAAGGTCAACTTCTTTACTTGCATCGGTCACTTGCTTTTGCATAACCGAATTCAAAAGGTTATCTGCCTTATATATCCCCGGTGTATCTACAAATGCAATTTGATAATCATCTGTAGTAAGCACCCCTAAAATTCTATCCCTTGTCGTTTGTGGCTTTGGCGAAACGATTGCAACCTTTTCGCCCACAAGCACGTTTACAAGCGTGCTTTTTCCAGCGTTTGCCCTACCTACCACTGCTACAAATCCACTTTTCATTGTTTTTCCTTTCTAATTATAATCTTTAGTCTTAATCTTATTATTGTTGTTCTCTTGGATAAAGCACTTTCATAATCTCTTTTTCTTTTGCTCTCATTTCAAGTTTATCATCATCTTCCATATGGTCATAACCGAATAAGTGCAAAAGTCCATGCACAACCAAATATTCTCTTTCCCTTCTTTCGCTGTGACCATATTCTAATGCTTGTTCACGAATTTTTTGGTCACAAAGCACTATAGAACCAAGAAATATGTATTTGCCTTCGAGTTCGGTTTTACAATCGTTTGGCGTTAAGATTTTACCCTTAATACCTTCCATACTTGGATAAGATAAAACATCGGTAATACTATCATTGCCACGAGTTGTTTTGTTTAAGTATTGCATATACTCGCCGTCTTGAAAGATTATTTCTGCCTTAAAATAAGATTTTTGACCAAGCACTTTATAAACGGCTTTTGCCACTCTTTTTAATTTTGGATTTTTATCTAAACATTCAAGAAAAATTTTTCCCATATCGTGCTCCTATACGCCCATACCATCAAGGCTTACTTTTGGATATTCTATTCTGCTGTGATAAACACCTGTTAGGTGGTTAACAACTGTGTGAATTATAATGTTAAGTTCGTTTAAGGTAATTTCACACTCTTCAAACTGACCTAATTGCATTCTTTCGTTAACTATTTGTCTAACAACCTTTTTAACGTTATCTCTAGAACGGTCTTGAAGCGTTCTTGCTGCTGCTTCGCAACCATCGGCAATCATGATAATCGCGGCTATCTTTGTGCTTGGTTTTGGTCCAGCATAACTATATTGAGAAAGGTCAACATCGCCGTCAGTAAATTTTTTAGCCTTGCCATAAAAATACAAAATAGGCAATGTTCCGTGATGCTCTCTGCAAACGTCGGCAATTTCTTTTGGCAAACGATTTTTCATAATAAGTTCATATCCATCTTGTGCGTGTGACCTGATAATGTTTGCAGATAATTCTGGCGTTAATTCATCGTGTGGATTTTCGCCATCGGCTTGATTTTCCTTAAAAAACTCTGGCCTTCTAAGTTTGCCTATATCGTGATAATAAGCACAAGTTCTTGCAAGCAAACCGTCTTCTCCTATTGCTAAAGCGCACGCTTCGGCAATGTTTGAAACTACTATTGAGTGGTTAAATGTGCCCGGTGCTTGTTGGATAAGTTTTTTAACGAGTTTGGCATTATGTTCTATGAGTTCCGAGAACTTAAAGCAAGACACCTTTTTAAATATCGCTTCAAATATAGGTAAAAGCACCATGAATACTGAAACCGAAAGTGGACCTGATGCCGTTGCACAAATTAGGTCAACAACAACGTTGTCGGCTTCTTCGATATGTTCTACGAGTGTTATTGCAACGCTTATGAGCGATGGAAGTGCCACCAAGAAACTCATAAGCAAAAGTTTTAGCCTTGAAAACACCTTGTCTAAGCACAATGCCGCTATAACACCTGATGAAAAGCCCATTATAAGCGATGGATATTTGCCTGTTTCTACGTTTGCTGTAAACGAGTCAAACAAGAAAATTATAATACAGAAAATTATGTTCATGAAAAAGGCTTTTCTTTTGTCGGTTAAAAATAGTGTAAGCAGTGCAACGAGTGCAAGTGGGCGAAGATAGGTGTCAACATAATTACCACTTGCAAAACAAGCAACGAGCGAAAGTTCTATTATTAAAAAGAGCATCTCTGAGTTTGCTGCGTTTCTAAGAAAGTTTTTATCTTCGTATAGAAAATATAAAGCCATGACAGCAACTATCAAGATGAGCATTGTAAGAAACCTAAACGACGATGCAAGGTTTTTCAAAAAACTTGCTATATTATTTTTGCCACCCGACATACCATCTACATAAATTGTAAGCAAAAATAGCCCACTTATTATGGCGATGTTTAGAACATAAACTAAAATGTTTAAGAATATGTCCTTGCCTGTCCAATCTTCAATTTTTTGTGATTTTGTTTTTAACATAATCTTTTCCTTTTATCCTGCATAAATTATATATCTATAGTTTAGCGTTGTAGTGTAAATATATGTGTCTTGTTCTTTTTGACATTTACAAGATACAAAAACGACATCTTTATCACTTGCCATTGCTTTTGCAAGAATTATTGCCTTTTGCTCTTGCCCAATTTCTTTATCTTTATAGGTAAATTCTTGGCTAACTATTATTGAAACTGTTGCTATTACATTTATTTTAACAGTTTGCTCTTTAATAGTCATATACCCATCGACAATAAGGTCACCTGCATTTACGTTATCGCCCACCTTTTTAACAGCAGTGCCACGATATACTTTTATTCTTTCTATAACCCCACTAACTTCGCTGTTTAACGAATACACATTGCCTAAAAGTGTGTCCGTTCTATCATTTGCAAGTGCTAAGTCAAAACAAAGAGTATTGCCCTTTTTGGTTATACCAACAAATGATAAATGAGGGTTTGCCGATAAAATTTGGTCTTCTAATCTTTCGATATCTATATTAGAAAACCTTGTATATGGCTTTATGCCCACTCCGTTTAAGTAGGTTAGCACTTCTTTTTCTAAAACACTTCCACTGCCCGAAAAACTAAAGCCATAAATGAAATCGTTATAAAAATAACAAGATAAACAAAAAATTACTGCCCCCACCACTATACCTATCTTTCTCCAAAGCATAAGAAGTGGCAATAGCACACCTTTTTCTTTAATCTTCTTTATATTATAACACAATTCTTTTGCAATTGCAGAAAATTTTTCAGTTTCTTTTATTGAAACGCTAACTATCAGCCGTTTATTAGTAAATTTTTTAATATCGAATAGCGTTATACCTCTAT
>JAZOMM010000138.1:0-2245 GCA_045653965.1 Christensenellaceae bacterium
AGCCTTTCTGCAAAGTCCACAAGGTCAGGAAGATTGTCAAGTTCGCCACGCTTTCTAAGTGCACCAGACCAAGCAAAGATTGTTGCAACAGGGTTTGTTGAAGTTTCTTCGCCCTTAATATACTTATAGTAATGCCTTGTAACCGTGCCGTGTGCTGCTTCATATTCATAAATTCCATCTGGAGAAACTAAAACGCTTGTCATCATAGCAAGGCTTCCATAAGCAGTTGCAACCATATCGCTCATAACATCGCCATCATAGTTCTTGCACGCCCAAACTATTCCACCTTCACTTCTAACTATTCTTGCAACGACGTCATCGATTAAGGTGTACATATACTCGATGCCAACACTAGCAAACTTTTCTTTATATTCTTCATTATAAACTTTTTCGAAGATAGCCTTAAAGTTACCGTCATAAACCTTGCTTATGGTATCTTTTGTAGAGAACCAAAGTGGTAATTTCATATCGAGTGCATAGTTAAAACAAGCACGAGCAAAACTCATAATAGACTTATCTGTGTTGTGCATTGCCATAACAACGCCGTCACCATCGAACTTATGGATAGTTTTTGTAACTTCTCTGCCATCTCTATCGGTAAACACAAGTTTTGCTTCGCCATTTCCTGCCAAGCCATCGACAGCCTTATAAATATCGCCATAAGCGTGTCTTGCAATAACTATCGGCTTTTTCCAAGTTGGGATATAAGGCGTTATGCCGTTGGTTAAAATAGGTGCTCTAAAAACCGTGCCATCAAGCATAGCCCTTATCGTGCCGTTAGGACTTTTATACATTTTCTTTAGCGAATATTCTTCTACTCTTTGCGCATTAGGTGTAATCGTTGCGCACTTAACAGCAACGCCATATTTTTTTGTTGCGTTTGCACTATCAATGGTAACCTTATCATCGGTTTTATCCCTTTCAACCAAACCTAAGTCGTAATACTCTGTTTTTAAGTCAACAAATGGGCAAATTAGAATTTCCTTTATCCAACCCCATAAAACTCTTGTCATTTCATCGCCATCCATTTCAACGAGTGGCGTTTTCATCTTAATTTTATCCATAATTATCTCCTTGATTTTTCATAAGTAATTTTAGCATAGTTTTGTATTTTTTACAAGCGTTTTGCACCCTTACTTCCAACCGAACTTAGTATTCCTGAATTATAGTCGGTAATATGGCTTTGTTCACATAAGAATTTTCGCTCGCTTGCCATTATTAAACTCGTTAACATCTTTGAAAAACCTTTCATGGTGTCAAAGAACAAATAATAGGATAGTGAACCGGGAATAGAGTTTATCTCGTTTAGATAAACCTTGCCTTGGCTAACAAAATAGTCTATCCTTATAACCCCAGAAAAATCTAGGTCTATATAAACCTTTTTTGTTATTTGTTTTATTTTGCTAGATAGTTTTTTGTCTATGTTTGCAGGGAATTCTCTTTTGCCGTCTTTATACTTATCCCCAAACGACAAAATTTTATCTCTAGGAATAGGTCTTTCGCACTCGGACACTATTATATCGCCCTTTTCATCACGATATACAGCACAATTTATTTCAATAAAGTCTTGCAAAAATGGTTGAATGACAGCCTTTTCGCCATACTTTAAGGCATTTTCTATGGCTATAGTTAATTCTTTTTTATCTTTTGCCTTGCCTATGCCGATACTAGAGCCGAGTAGGTTTGGCTTAACTATTAGTGGAAAGTCCATTTGCTGAGCAATGCTATCAACCTGCTCAGTTCCGTTTACCACCACGCTTTTTAGAGTGGGAACTTTTAATGCCGATAAAACTAAGGCACTAAACCCCTTATCCATACTTACTGCCGATGGCAATATGCTTGATGAAGTTAGTGGAATATTGCACATTTTAAGTAAGCCACTAAGCGCCCCGTCTTCCCCCCTTTCGCCGTGCAGACAATTAATCACACAAAAAATGCTTTCTAATTTTTTGAGTTTTTTGCCTTTAACTATATAAAGAGTATTTTCGCTTGGCATAAAACATACTTTTTTTAGTTTTTCTTTTTTTAAGTTTTTATAGCCGTCTAAGTCAAACAATTCTTTTGAAGTATACCACTCTCCACTTTTCGATATGTAAATAGGAATAGGGTTAAACTTATCTTTTTCTATAGAGTTTAGTGTCATAACCCCCGTTAAAATAGAAATGTCGTGCTCAACCGACTTGCCACCAAAAACAACTGCAACATTTTTCATTAAAAAACACCTCCACAAATTTTGTTTGCTTTG
>JAZOMM010000139.1:0-4210 GCA_045653965.1 Christensenellaceae bacterium
GCCCAGTCTTTGTTTTGCCTTGCAACTGCTCTCTTTTCAGCAATTTCTATAACTTCTGCTGGCACATCTTGGCTTTGGTTTTTGCCTTGATAATAATCGATAAACGCCTTTGCATCAGTTGTGAATAAACCGATTAGCGAATAAGTCTTTTTAATTTGGCTAATATCAGCGAGCACACTGCTATCCCCAGCATTGATTTTTGATTTAATCGCCTTAAATAAGCCAAACAAGTTGCTTATTGCAAGCGCCGTGTTAAAGTCATCATCCATTGCCTTATCAAAAGACATATCGATATCCTTATTTTCGCCACTAACCTCGCCAAACTTGTCTTCTGCATTTTTGATTATTTTATAGAACTCATAAAGGTGTGCTTCTGCATCAGGGAAAAGATTGTCTGTAACATTGATATCCCCACGATAGTTTGTTTGTAAAAGCGCAAACTTAATTGTTTCTGGTGAGTATTTATCGAGTAAATCTTTAAGTAGCAAACTATTGCCCAAAGATTTGCTCATCTTTTGTCCATTTACCTTTATTAAGCCGTTGTGAATCCAATAAGATGCAAACTGCTTGCCTGTTAAGGCTTCAGTTTGAGCAATTTCGTTTTCGTGGTGTGGGAAGATTAAATCTCTGCCACCACCGTGAATATCTATTTGTTCGCCAAACGCTTTTTTGTTCATTGTAGAACACTCGATGTGCCAACCCGGTCTGCCTTCGCCCCAAGGTGATGGCCAACTGATTTCGCCTGCCTTTGCTGATTTCCAAAGTGCAAAATCGAGTGGGTTTTGTTTCATTTCATCGTTTTCCACCCTAACGCCGTTCATAGCATCTTCTAAATTTCTGTGTGACAACTTTCCATACGATGGAAAACTTTCAACCGAGAAATATACATCGCCCTTTTCTGTTGGATAAGCGTGACCTTTTTCAATAAGGGTGTTAACAAACTCTATAATCTCATCGATGCTTTGTGTTGCTTTAAGCCATAGGTTTGGTTCATCAACTCTGAGCCTTTCCATTTGCTCATCGATGTTTTTAATCATCATCTTTGCATATTCATCTGCAGGAATACCTGTTTCGTTTGATTTTGCAATGATTTTGTCATCTACGTCTGTATAGTTTCTTGCATAGGTTACATCATAACCTTTTTTCTCAAGATATTTTCTTATAATGTCATAAATGAGTGCCTGATAAGCGTGACCAATGTGTGCTTCGCCAGAAACGGTTATGCCACAAGCATACATTTTAACCTTGCCAGTAGTTAGTGGAATAAAATCTTGTTTTTTACCGGTCAATGTATTATAAATTTTCATTTTCGTTATTCCTTTTTTCTAATCTCTCTAATTTTTCTTCTAGGCTAAACAACTTTTCACGGAGATGACAAATTTCTTCGTGAAGAGGGTCTCTTTTTTCTTGCTCAAGGTCGTCAACCTTTTCGCCGTTTATTCTAACAACGATACCTGGCACGCCAACCACCGTTGCATAAGGTGGAACTTCTTTTAAGACAACTGCACCAGCACCGATTTTAGCATATTCGCCAACAGTAAAACCACCTAAGACTTTAGCGCCAGCACTAATCATTGCACCCCTTTTAATCGTTGGGTGACGCTTGCCTTTATCTTTACCCGTACCACCTAGGGTAACCCCTTGATAAATAACAACGCCTTCTTCAATCTCTGCCGTTTCGCCTATAACAACGCCCGTGCCGTGGTCGATAAACACGCCACCTGCAATCTTGGCTGCTGGGTGAATTTCTATGCCCGTTAGCCACTTTGCAAACTGACTTGTCATACGAGCAAGAAGTTTTAATTTTATTCTATATAAGAAGTTGGCATATCTATGCCAAGATAGTGCCTTTACACCCGAATATGTAAGCCAAATTTCAAACTTACTGCGTGCTGCTGGGTCGTTCTTCTTTGCCGCATTTATATCGGCCCTTAATCTCTTAAAAAACATATATACCTACTGATAAATAATCATACCATTTTACTTGCTTTTTTGCAAGCAATAAAGTGCCAAAATTTATATGCTTAATAAACTTTTACTCCACTATTTTGAATGCTTTGCTTTAGTTCTTTTGAAAAGTTACTATCAACCACCATACAATTTATATCTTTTAGGTTTGCAAAGGTGTATGGCGTTTTTTTGTTGACCTTAGAACTATCTAGCAGTAAAATTACATTATCGGCCTTTTTAATAACCTTTCTTTTTACATCTGCTTCTGCTTGGTTGCCACAAGTAAAGCCACCAATATCTTTCAAAAACCCTGTCGCCGTCATAACTGCCGTTTGGATATTGACTTTGTCAATAAAATCTAAGCAACTTTGACCAACCGTGATAAAGTTGTTCTTTTTTAGGTCACCACCGAGAAGCGATACGGTAGGTTTTTCCTTAACTAAAATTGTTTCGGCTATTACCATTGCGTTTGTTAACACATAAAAATTATCATCAGGGAGCGCCCTTGCAAAATATGTAGTTGTAGAGCCACCGTCTATAAAAATACAACTTTTTCTTTCAACAAGTTTAACTGCCTTTTCGGCAATTTCAAGTTTTTCTGCAGTGTTAAAATTTATTCGCTTTGCAAAGTCTGCTTCTTTGGTTTTTATAACACTATCAACAGATATTGCACCACCTGGAATTTTTAAAACAGCATTGGCTTCTTCAAGCCTAGACAAGTCCCTTCTAAGCGTCATGCTAGACACATTTGGAAAAGCACATTCAAGTTCGTGCAAAGTAACTTTGCCGTTCTTGTCAATAAATTCTTTTAGGTGAAAAAGTCTATCTTTCATATTCTCCTCCATTGCTTTAATATATTTTACACCAATCTTGTTAGTTTTGCAAGAAATAAAGATAAAAAATAACAATATTTTTGTTAATTTTGCACACCTTAAACTATTTTTTTCTAAATTTGTGTAAATGTTTAACAAAATCATTGATTTTGTTTGAAAATAAAGTTATAATATGATATGTTAATATAAAGTTATTTTGGAGTTACCAATATGTTAGATTTAAGAAGAATTCAAGAAAATAAGGAAAAGGTTAGTGAACTTTTATCAAGAAAAGGTTTTATTGCTGATTTTGACAGTGTTCTCGCTCTTGATAAAGAACGTAGGGCAATCATTGGCGAAGTTGAACAATATAAAGCACAAAAGAATAAAGTTTCTGCTCAAATCCCTGCTCTTAAAAAGCAAGGTCTTCCTGTAGATGAAATTTTTAATGAAATGAGAACTCTTGGCGAAAAAATTGCTGAGTGTGATGCTAAGGCAAAGGCTTTAGAAGAACAAGTTTTTGATATGCTTTCTCGTATGCCAAATATCCCAGATGAAGATTTGCTCGCTGGCGAAAAGGAAAATAATGAAGTTATAAAAGTTGTTGGCGAAAAACCTAACTTTGACTTCCCTATGCAAAACCACGTTGACCTTTGCACAAAACTCGGCATTATCGACTATACAAGGGGCACAAAACTCTCTGGTGGTGGATATTGGCTATATCGTGGCGAAGGTGCAAGACTTGAGTGGGCACTTCTTAACTTCTTTATTAGCGAACACTTAAAAGATGGTTACGAATTTATATTGCCACCACACCAACTTGGTTATAACTGTGGTTTTGGGGCAGGTCAATTCCCTAAGTTTGCCGATGAAGTTTATTGGCTTGATTGCGATGAAGATAGAAAGAAAAATCGCTTTATGCTTCCTACTGCTGAAACAGCACTCGTTAATATGTATGCAGGCGAAATAATCGATGAAGCAAAACTTCCTATGAAATTCTTTGCTTATACACCTTGCTATCGTAAAGAAGCAGGCTCATATCGTGCTGAAGAACGTGGTATGATTAGAGGCCACCAATTTAATAAGGTTGAAATGGTTCAATATGCTCACCCAGAGCGTTCAATGGAAGCTTTTAACGAACTCGTTGACAAGGCTGCAAGCCTTATTGAAAAATTGGGTCTTCACTTTAGAGTTTCTAAACTTGCTGCTGGCGACTGCTCTGCATCAATGGCAAGAACTTATGATATTGAAGTTTGGATTCCAAGTATGGGAATTTATAAGGAAGTTTCTTCAGTTTCTAATGCAAACGATTATCAAGCAAGAAGAAACAACACAAAATATCGTGATTCAAAAACAGGCAAGCCTGCTTTCTTGCACACACTTAACGGCTCAGGTTTAGCAACAAGTAGAGTTTTCCCTGCACTTATTGAACAATATCAAAACGCAGA
>JAZOMM010000140.1:0-8938 GCA_045653965.1 Christensenellaceae bacterium
AAATTTATATAATATATTTCGTTATTGAGTTTAGTTTTATTAAACTTTTTGTTAAAAATGTCTAAACTTAAAGGAAGAAATTAACAAATGGAAATTGGCGAAAAGATAAGAGATTTAAGGCTTTATTGCGATTTAACGCAAGAAGAACTTGCAGACAGGTGCGAACTGACAAAAGGGTATATTTCACAACTTGAAAACGACCTTACCAGCCCATCTATTGCAACGCTTATAGACATATTGTCGGCTCTTGCCACAGACTTAAAGGAATTCTTTTCTGATATACAAAAGGAAGAAAAGTTATGCTTTAGCAAAAACGAGTTTATAGAAAAGAAAACTGATGAATATGTTTTGAATTGGTTAGTTCCAAATGCACAAAAAAACATAATGGAACCAACGCATATAAAACTATTTGCAGGCAAAAGCACAGATGAAGACTTTCCACACGAAGGCGAAGAGTTTGGGTTTGTTATAAAAGGCGAGATAACTTTGGTGGTAGGAAAACGTAAAATCAAGGTTAAAAAAGGTGAAAGTTTTTATTTTTCGGCAAATAAAGTGCATAAAATAATGAACAATGGCAAAGTAGATGCTGAATTTATATGGGTATCGTCTCCACCTTCATTTTAATAGGGGACAAGGAAAACATTTTATTTTCGAGGTGAAAATATGAAAGACAAAAGAGAAAAAATTATTGAACTCGTTGACATTACTCGTGAGTTTGAAGATGGTGTTGTTGCTGTTGACAACATTAACTTTTATGTTAGAAAAGGCGAGTTTATCACGTTTTTAGGGCCATCGGGCTGTGGAAAGACCACAACGCTTAGAATGATTGCAGGTTTTGACAAACCAACGAGTGGTAAAATTTTATTAAATGGTGAAGATATTTCTCATTTAGCACCAAATAAAAGACCTATTAACACAGTTTTCCAAAGGTACGCTTTATTTCCACATTTAAATGTTTTTGACAATATTGCTTTTGGTTTAAAACTTAAAAAATTTGATGTTGTTTATCAAGATAAAAATGGCAAGACAATTAAAAAAATAGAAAAACTCAAAAAGTCTGAAATTATGTCAAAAGTTGAAAAGGCACTTAAAATGGTTGACCTTGAAGGCTTTGAAAAGAGAAGCGTTTCAACACTTTCTGGTGGACAACAACAAAGGGTTGCTATTGCAAGGGCTATCGTTAACGAACCAGAAATTCTTTTGCTTGATGAACCACTTGGTGCACTTGACCTTAAAATGAGAAAGGATATGCAATTAGAACTTAAAGAAATGCACAAAAAATTGGGCATTACCTTTATCTATGTTACACACGACCAAGAAGAAGCACTAACGCTTAGTGACACTATCGTTGTAATGAAAGACGGCGTTATCCAACAAATAGGCACACCAACTGATATTTATAACGAGCCAAAGAACTCTTTTGTTGCAGACTTTATAGGGGATAGCAATATCTTTAGTGGCACAATGGTCGGTGATAAAAAGGTTAGATTTGTGGGTTATAATTTTGACTGCGTTGATGACTTTGCTAAAAATGAAAAGGTGGACGTTGTTGTTCGCCCAGAAGATGTTTTCCTTATGGATGAAGGCAAAGGTCAAGTAAACGGCAAAATTATCAGTTCTATCTTTAAGGGCGTGCATTATGAAATGGTAATGACGGTTGGTAAAACCGAAATTGTTATTCAAGATACAGTAGAAAGAAAGGTTGGCGAAAAGGTTAGCCTATTTATCAAGCCAAACGATATTCATATTATGGCTAAGAACTTCTCATCAAACAAATATGACGGCTATATCACCAAAAAGAACACAGTTTGCTTTGGTGACGGCGAGTTTGAGTGCGATGTAACTCAACTTTATCCAAACTCTATTTTAGATGAAGAAGGTTATTTAATTACAGAAAATGGCGAAAAGATAGACCTAACAGATGTTGACGTAAATGTAGAAGTTGGTTTAAAAGATATAGAAATTAGTGATGATGCTGACCTTGGTGGTGCAATAGGAAACATTATTTCTATTATTTATAAGGGTGACCACTATCAACTTATTGTTAGAACTGATGAAAATGAAGAAGATTTCGTTTTAGATACAGAAGACACTTGGAACGAAAACGATAGGGTAAGTGTTATTATTCCAAAAGAAAAAATTAAACTTTCACTTAAACAGGAGATTAAGAGATGAGTTTATCAAAAGAAAATCAAGGCAGAGTAAAAGCCGGTAAATTTAAGCCTGCGTTTTCAAGAAAACAACTTTGTATCCCATATGCTTTATTTTTAGCACTCTTTGTTGTTTTGCCTTTGTTTATAGTTGTTTATTATGCATTTACCGATGCTAATGGCATTTTTACTCTAAATAATTTTATATCATTTTTTACAGATAGCACTAAGGTTACAACGCTATTGATAAGCATATTAGTTGCTTTTTTAGTGACTATTATTTGTATTTTAATAGCATATCCAGTTGCCTATATTCTTTCAAAAATGAACAAAAAGATAGCCTTTATATTGCTTCTTCTTTTTGTAATGCCAATGTGGATTAACTTTGTTCTTCGTGCAATGGCAATGAAAGAATTGTTAAGTTTATTAGGAATTAAACTAGGCAGTTTTGCAAACATTATAGGCCTAACATATGACTTTTTTCCATTTATGGTAATGCCACTTTATTCAACGCTTATCAAAATGGATAAAAGCCTTGAAGAAGCAGCACTTGACCTTGGTGCAAGCAAAACTAAGGTGTTTTTAAAGATAACACTTCCACTTTCTCTCCCAGGAATAATAAGTGGTGCAATGATGGTATTTTTACCTGTAATGAGTTGTTATGTTATCACAGATACCTTTAGTGGAAGCACAGGCTTTACTGTAATAGGCAAACTCATTGCTTGGTGCTTTATGGGTGAAAACGGGACTATGATTAACACTAATGGTGGTGCAACCATTTCACTTATTTTGCTTGTGATTATGTTTGTAACAATGCTATTTACAGGTGGATTTAAGAGCGATGAAAACATAAGGGGGACAAATTTATAATGAAAAAATTTATAAAAGCATCTTATATTTTTATCGTTTTAGCATTTATTTATATCCCAATTTTTATCCTAATAATAGCAAGTTTTAATAGCGAAAGAGTTATGGGTGTTTGGGGCAACTTTTCACTCGTTTGGTATGCAGAACTTGCCAAAGTAAAAGATGTTATTTTTAACACTTTACTTCTTGCAATTGTATCTGCAACCATTGCAACAATTATAGGCACTCTCGGTGCAATCGGTATATACTACAGCAAAGGCAAAGCAGGTAAAGTCGTTAAAGGCATGTCTCAAATCCCTGTAGTAAACTCAGAAGTAGTAACTGCATGTGCTTTAGTAATGCTATTTATAATTTTAGGGCTTTCAAACCGTTCTATTTTTGGCTTATATGTAGGTCACATTATTTTATGTGCGCCATTTGTTGTGCTTTCGGTTATGCCAAAATTAAAACAAATGGACTCATCACTTTATGAAGCAGCGCTTGACCTTGGTGCAACGCCATTTCAAGCCTTGTTTAAAGTAATTTTGCCAGAAATATTACCAGGTATTTTCACAGGCTTTATGCTCTCTATAACACTTTCTCTCGATGACTATATCATAACGGCAATGCTTGCACCACTCGGTTATGACACGATTTCAACAGCCGTTTATAAGGCGCTTGCACACGCAACCGAACAGTCTGGAAAAACAATTCCTATTTATAGGGCATTAACAACAATTATATTTGTGATAACACTTATTGTTGTTTTGGCAATGAACTTTGTATCAAAGAAAAAAGATGCTGATAGCAAAAGGAAGGTGTAAGATGAAGAGTTTAACCAATAAATTTTGCATTTTTCTTTTTACAATAATGTTCATGATGCTTGCTTTTTCTAATATGTTTATGGCTAACAACATTAAAGTTGTAAAAGCAGATAGTGGCGATAATGAAATTACGGTATTTAGTTGGGAAGATTATATTGATGAAGGGTATGACAGTGCTGATGATGCAAGCGAATACTTAAATTCTATTTTTACTGCTGACCAACTTGAATCAAGTGTTTTGGATATTTTTGAAGAGCAAACAGGTGTTAAGGTAAATTACCAAACGTTTGCAACTTGTGAAGAAATGTATAACGAACTTATCAAAAATCCAAATGCTTGCGACCTTCTTTGTCCTTCTGAATATATGATTTTGCAAATGAAAAGGGAAAACCTTATAAAGCCTTATCAAATTCCACAAAATTATAGTGATTATGCTTCTCCATACATAAAAACTGTATTTGAAGATTTAGGCTTAAATATCACGGCAAATGATGGCAGTAAAAGGGCTTATGCAACGGGCTATATGTGGGGAACAATGGGGCTACTTTATAATGCTTCTAAAATTGATGCAGATGAACTTGCTAAGTGGACAAATCTTTACGGGGCAAAGTTCTCAAATAAGATTACCATAAAAGATAGTCTTCGTGATACCTATATCATGGCTATTGCAATCGTTTATGAAGATGAATTTTATGAACTTAAAGATAGTTATGAAAAAGGCGATATAACAAAGGCTGAGTATAAGCAAGAATTAACTCAAATTTTTAATAGAACCGATGAAGAAACTGTTAACAAGGTGCAAAGAGCATTGATAGACCTTAAAGACAACTTATATAGTTTTGAAGTTGATGCTGGTAAAAATGACATTTTAACAGGTAAAATCGATATCAACTTTGCATGGAGTGGAGATGCTGCTTATGCTATTTATGAAGGCGAAGAAGCAGGCGTTGAACTTGGCTATGTTGTGCCAGAAACAGGTTCAAACCTTTGGTTTGATGGTTGGGTAATGGCTAAAAATGCAAATGTAGAAAATTCACTTAAGTTTTTAGATTTTATCGCTCAGCCAGAAATAGCAATAAGAAATATGGAATATATCGGCTACACAAGTTGTATTGGTGGCGATGATGTGTTTAATTATGTTCAAGATGCATATGATGATGGTGGAGAAAATCAAGTTGACCTAAAATACTTCTTTGACCCAGAAGGAGCAACGAATAATAGTTATATAATAAACTCATCTGTAGTTGGTGGACAACTTTACGCACAATATGCTGATGAAGAAACTATTGCAAGATGTGTTGTTATGCAAGAATTCCAAAAGAAGGATTTAATTCGCATTAACGAAATGTGGTATAAAATCAAACTCATCACATGGCCAACCCAAGTTATTTGGTTAGTTATTTTAGGTGTAGTGATTGTGATTGCAAGTATTGTTGTTTACAAATATAGAAACAAAATTTTTGGCAAAATAAATTCTAAGGGCAATATTAAAACAAACAAAAAAGACTTAGTTGAAATTAGCAGAACCGAAATTAAATAAAAAAATAATTAAATAAAACTACAAAACAACTAAAAAGCGACCATTTTTGGTCGCTTTTTTGCATTTAGATATTAATATATGTATTTTAATTTTTGCCCTTGAAATAATTACAGAAAAAGTCTGTGCTATTTGCTGTAAAAGGAACTCTGCCAACTGAAGTGTTATCAGAAGTTCTGTTTCTAAGTTCTTTTATAGGGTTAGGTGCAACTTCAAACCTATAATCCTTGCCAAAACCTCTAATGTGAGCATCGATAACTAAGTGGCTTGGCACTATTTCAATAGTTGGATTAATAATTTTTTGGTATTGGAAAAAGTTTGCATCGCTTGGAAGTTCGTTTACATTTACATAGTCTTCTAAAAGACCTGTATATTGAACGGTTGTGTCAAGAATATTTCTAACATACTCAATGTTTTCGTGTAAAGAAATAGGTGCAGGAAATTCTCCGTCTGGGATAACTTCTTGCCAATGTTTATTCTCGTATTTTTGCAAAAGTTCGGCTGCTTTATGTAGGTGTGCAATTTCAATTTCTAAATTTTCTTCCCAAAGAGCCTTTACGTAGGCATCTGTTTCGGTAACAAAACAAGACCAGTATAGATAACACTCGCAATACTCGTGCCATAAAAGCATTTCAAGCCACGTTGCACTTGAATCCATAAGCGACTCGTATTGAGTTACGTGTTCTTCTTCAACCTGAGCAATTTCCATATATAGTTTTCTTGATAAATCGTTGGTTGCAAGGTTTGTTATGTTCATATAATAGTTCATCGTTTGTTGCTCTGCAGCAGTTATTATCATTGTATTAAGCACAGTTTGTTTATCAGCCACTTTAGAATCTATATTGCGCTTAACGTTATCTTTATTAAAGCGATGATGAGATATAGTAGGGCGTGCAGGCATAATCTCAGTGTATTTACCGACCAATCTTTCGGCCTGTAAGCCTTGTTCCATTTCTAATAGGTTAGAATATCTATAAAGGTGGTCAAAGTCTTCTAAAAGGGCAAAATCGAGCGCCTTTTTAACATAGCAGTCGCTCTCTCGTTTGGCAAGTTCTGCCGTTAAGTCAACGGCTAACTGCTCATATGATATTGTGTGCTCTAAGGCACTTTCATTGCAAGGTTTAAGTAAAGAAACTTTAATTTGTTGCTGTTTTTCAATAGAGCGAGTGATAGATAATTCTCGCCTTAAGTCATTGTCGGTAATGTGTCTAGCAAAGTTATGAGAAAACCAGTTTGCTTCAAACTCTGTGCCGTTCATAAGTATAATTCTTGTCTTAGTATAAGGGTCAACTTCTTGCTTGTCATAAGACTTTGGATAAAGCCCCTTCCAGTTTTGAAAACTACCTAATAAATTTATGCTTTTCTGTTCAAACGGATTCATAAACCCCTCCTTAATATTTGTGCAATTATCTATATGAAAAATGCAGAAAAAAAGGTGCAAAGTGAAAAAAACAAAAAAAGAACGCAAAATCAAATGCGTTCTTTTTAGGTGTAAAATAATTTTAGAAATCCCACACGGGAATATACTCGGTGCTTGCACTTTTTTGGTCTTGATAAAACATATTATCAATAGATAAACTCATTGCATAGTCAAGCACGCTTTCGTATTCTCTTTTTGTTAGTTTTCTTTGTAGTTCGGGGGAAGAATCAATCTTGCCAAAAGGGGTATATTGACTCATGATATTTATATATGCTTTGTCCTTTATATTAGAAAACCAATCTAATATTTTTTTGCTATCGGAAATTGCTTGAGGAAGCACTAAATGGCGAACGACAACGCCACTTTTAAGCATATTGTCATCTCCCATAACGAAAGGCTTAGAACTAGCCATAAACTCTATCGCCTTGCTTGCAATATCAAAATAGTCAGCCTTTTTGTTATATCTATTAGACAATGTTGGAGAAAAGAACTTAATGTCAGGAAGATATATGTCTATATAATCGTTTAACTTTTCTAAAATCTCAACATTTTCATATCCGTGTGTGTTATAAACGATAGGGATATTTGGTTTATAAATATCAAGTGCCTTAATAATTTGGTCGGAGTAGTGGGTAGGGTTAACAGGGTTTATATTATGTGCCCCCATGCTTTCTAAATCCTTAAAAATGTTTGCTAAATCTTTAATGGAAATAGTTTTGCCACGCATTGAGCGAGAAAGTTCATAGTTTTGGCAAAACACACATTTAAGCGAGCAACCACAAAAGAATATGGTGCCAGAGCCGTTTTTTCCACTTATAATAGGTTCTTCAAACTTATGAAGATAATATTTGGCTATAACGATATTATTATCTGTGCCACAAAAACCCTTATCTTTAGTTTTATCGACCTTGCATTTATTAGGGCAAAGCAAACAATAATTAGTCAAGTTCAAATGCTCCTGTGTATAATTGATAGTATTTGCCTTTTTTATCGATAAGTTCTTGGTGAGAACCACGCTCAATTATGTTTCCGTTTTCAAGCACCATAATAACATCGGAATTTTGAACTGTTGAAAGCCTGTGCGCAATAACGAAAACAGTTCTACCTTGCATAAGCATATCAGTTCCTTTTTGAACAAGTGCTTCAGTTCTTGTATCGATAGAAGATGTCGCTTCATCAAGAATCATAACAGGCGCATCTTTAACTGCTGCACGAGCAATAGATAAAAGTTGCCTTTGACCTTGAGAAAGGTTAGAGCCATCAGTTGTTAGCATTGTGTTATATCCGTCTGGAAGTTTAGAAATAAACTCATCAGCATAAGCAAGTTTTGCAGCCCTTATACATTCTTCGTCAGTAGCATCTAGTCTACCATATCTAATGTTTTCCATAACGGTGCCTGTAAATAGGTTTGTATCTTGCAAAACAATACCTAGAGAGCGTCTTAAATCGGCTTTTTTAATTTTATTAATATTTATACCATCATATCTAATTTTGCCGTCAGCAATATCATAAAAACGATTCAAAAGGTTGGTTATAGTTGTTTTTCCTGCACCTGTTGAGCCAACGAAAGCAATTTTTTGACCTGGGTGCGCATAAAGACTAATATTGCGCAAAACAATTCTTTCTGGAACGTAGCCAAAATCAACGTCAAAGAGTTGAATATCGCCCTTGAGTGCGGTGTAGGTGACAGAGCCATCTGCTTTATGAGGGTGTTTCCACGCCCAATGCCCCGTTCTTTCTGTGCACTCTATTATGTTGCCACTATCATCGATTTTACAAGGCACAAGGGTTACATAGCCTTCATCGGTTTCTGGCTCTTGGTCTAAAAGGTCAAATAGTCTCGATGCACCAGCAAGCCCCATAACTATGCTGTTTATTTGTTGAGAGCATTGGTTAACGTTGGCTGTAAATTGTTTACTAATAGGCAAGAAAGAAATAATTATAATAAGGAATTTGGTTGCATCTCTTTCAATGCCAGATAGAGAAATATTCGGCACGTTTAGGGCAACTAAAAGTCCACCTATAAATGCAAGTAAAACATATAAAATATTTCCGATATTACCCATAATAGGCATTAAAATATTTGCAAAGGTGTGTGCACTAGTAGCGTCTTTACAAAGTTGTTCGTTTTTAACGTCAAACTTTCTTTTGCTTTCTTCTT
>JAZOMM010000141.1:0-9025 GCA_045653965.1 Christensenellaceae bacterium
GCAAGAAGATATTATTTTGGAATCGTTGGAAAATACGGCGTGCAAGTTCAAGCAGTTCTAAAAAAACTTGAAAATATTGAAGTGGAAAGAATTTGCGCATTGCACGGACCAATATTGACTGAAAATTTAGGATATTATATTGACCTTTATAAAACTTGGTCAAGTTATGTGGTTGAAAGCGAAGGTGTGGTGATTAACTACACATCAGTTTATGGCAACACTAAAAAGGCAGTGGAAATTTTAGCAAAAGAATTAGAAAATAAAGGCGTTAAGGTTGCAGTAAATGACTTAGCAAGATGCGATATGGCAGAAGCCGTTGAAGATGCTTTTAGATATGGCAAGGTGGTTTTTGCAACAACAACTTATAATGGAGATATCTTCCCATTTATGAAAGAGTTTGTTTTTCACTTAACCGAAAGAAACTTCCAAAACAAGTTTGTTGGCATTATTGAAAACGGAAGTTGGGCACCACTTGCTGATAAGATAATAAAAGGCATGCTTGAAAAGAGCAAAAACATAACCTTTGCAAGTCAAGGCGTTAAAATTTTATCAGGCGTAAGCGAAGAAAATATATTAGAGATAAAAGCCCTTGCAAATGAACTTGCAAACAACTAAAACAAAATATGAAAAAATAAAAATAGCGTGGATAAATTCCACGCTATTAATTTTTTATAATAGATATTATCTGTTGTTGATAAGTTTTGTAAGTTCAACAGGGTCAAGTTTTTCGCCGTTCTTATAAACACGCATATTGCCTGATGCAATTTCATCGATAAGCATAACTTCGCCACCATTATAACCGAACTCGAACTTAATATCCCAAAGGTCACAGCCGATTGTCTTTAAGTCGTCAGCAACGATTTTTGTAATCTTAAGTGTTTGAGCCTTCATGCTTTCAAACATTTCAGGTGTCATAACCTTTAATGCTGCCAAGCCTTCGCTTGTAACAAGTGGGTCGCCCTTAGCATCGTTTTTGAATGTGCATTCAACATAGCCACCTTCTAAAACGGTGCCATCTTCGATATATTCGCCATATCTACGGATAAAACTACCTGTAGCAACCAAACGGCAAATAACTTCTAAGCCCTTGCCGAAAACTGTTGCAGGAAGAACTTCCATTGTTGCATTTTCGATATCTGCGCTGATATAGTGTGTTTTAATACCTGCTTTTTTAAGCATTTCAAAATAATAAACAGAAGACTTTAAGTTAGCCTTGCCAATACCTTCGATTGTTAAGCCAACGCTGTTTTCACCTGGGTCAAACACGCCGTCTTTTCCTGTGCAATCATCTTTGAATTTAAGTAGAACGTTGCCATTTTCAAGTTCAAAAACATCTTTTGTTTTACCTGTGTAAAGTTTTTTCATAAAATAACCTCATAAAAAAGTTTAATAACAAGTGTATTATAACAAATTATAAGCCAATTTGCAATAATTTAAAATACCAAATAATAAAAAAACTAAAAAAAATTGTATAAATCCATTTCAAAAAAGTTGTTATCTATGATATAATTTAACTATAAAATGGGTGGCAAGGCAGTTTATGAAAATATTATCTCCAGCAGGCAATTTTGAAAGCCTTAAAATGGCTGTATATAACGGCGCAGATGAAGTTTATCTTGGGATAAGCGATTTTAACGCGCGCAATAATATAGAAGGCTTTAACTTAGATACCTTAAAAGATGCCGTTAATTTTGCTCATATATATAATGTTAAAGTTCACCTTGCAATAAACATTTTGTTTGACAACAGCGAACTTGAGAGTGCACTAGAAGTGGTTGGCAAAGCCTTAAATATTGGGGTTGATGCATTTATCGTGCAAGATTTAGGGTTAATTTCGCTTATAAACACACTATACCCCATGGCTGACGTGCATTTAAGCACTCAAATGGCTATCCATAATCTAGAAGGAATTTTGGCACTTAAAAATTATAAGTTTTCAAGGGTGGTGCTTGCAAGAGAAACCCCACTTGAAGAAATAAAAAGAATAAAGAAAAATGTAAATGTAGAGATAGAATATTTTGCGCAAGGGGCACTATGCGTGTCTTTTTCGGGCAATTGCTATCTTAGTTCTTATACTCAATCTGCAAGTGGCAATAGGGGTAAATGCAAGCAACTTTGCAGACTTCCTTATACCTTTTATAAGGGCGATAAAAAACTTAAAAAAGGCTATCTCTTAAGTGCAAAAGATTTTTGCATGATAGATAGGCTTAAAGATTTAAAGGATGCTGGGGTAGATGCCATTAAGATTGAAGGCAGGGCAAGAAGACCTTTCTATGTAGCCACGGCAACAAGGGAATATAGGAGGGCGTTAGATGGAATGAGCGCAAGCCTAGACAACTTAAAACTTGCATTTAACAGAAACTACACCCAAGGTTATTTTAACGGAAACGCTGAGATAATTTCTAACGTTCAAAGCCATATCGGTCTATCGGTGGGCAAGGTAATAGACTTTAAGCAAGGCAAAAAGTTTAATGAGGTTTTCTTTACATCAAACAGAAAGATTTATCCTAAATCAACGCTAAAATTTTTGCAAGGCGAAAGTGAAGTTACCATTTCGGCATTTGACATAAAAGAGTTGGGGCAAAACAAGTTTGTTTTAACCACCACAAACCAAGTTCGAAAAGGGGATATCGTGCATTTAATCGTGGATAGCGAAAGCGAAAATAAAGCCCTTTCCTTTTCTATAAAGCGTCCTATAGATATTGAAATTTTTGCTAGCATTGGCTCGCCTATCAGGGCAGAATTTAATCTTTTAGGTCAAAATCAAGTGGTTGAAGGTGACCTTTTAACCGAGGCCAAAAACCAACCACTAAAAATAGAAGAAATAGAAAGCAATTTTGCTAAAAGCGAATATTTTGTAGGTAACATTAAAATAGGCAAGTTGGAAAATGTTTTTATCTTAAAGCAAAGCCTAAATGCGTTTAGAAGAAAGGTTTTTGATAGGGCTATAGAAGTTTTAACAAAGCCAAGTTGTAGCGTAGATATTAAAAGTTTGCCAAAATTGCCTAAAATTAAGGCTTTTGAAGATTTTTGCATAGTGGAAAAACTCAGCGATAAAATGAGTGCAAAAAATGTTATATATTCGCCAAGCGAATACGACAAAAGTGATATTTTGGCATTTAAGAATAGGTGCATTGAACAAGGAAAAAAGCCTTATTTAGACACGCCTAACTTTGCGCTAGAAAAAGATATAGAATTACTTAAGGGCATAATTAAAAATTGTGAAATAGGCATAGTTGCAAACAATTATTATGCATTGACACTAACTGATGATGTGGTTATTGGTGCAGGACTAAATGTGTATAATAATTTCACGGCTTATGAACTTGAAAAAGAGTTTTTTGTTGCCGAAGGCGACCTATCTAAAAGGGTGGACTTTGCCTATATGACTTTAAGGCACTGCCCTATGAAAAACTTGCTTAACGGCACTTGTTCTGCTTGCCCTTATCAAGATGGATATTCTTATAAAATGGAAGGTGGAAAAGTGATGAAATTAAAGAGAAAAAAACTTAGCACTTGCACCTTTTATCTAACCGATTAAATGGCCTAACAAGTAATCTTTTATTTTATAAAATAAAGGCAAGAAAAATTTTTGTGCGATATTTAACTTTAAGTTGTTTTTATTAAAGAAAACATTTGACAAAATTTGATGTTAAATGTTATACTATATGTACTTAGATGAATATTAGTTTTTTGCGACTGACGGCTGAGT
This sequence comes from Christensenellaceae bacterium, assembly GCA_045653965.1. GTDB lineage: Bacteria > Bacillota > Clostridia > Christensenellales > Borkfalkiaceae > UBA1259. The sequence continues at coordinate 3,713 of JAZOMM010000141.1, forward strand.
GGAATTGTCCACAGGAAGTAAAAAACAATTTATTGTCGGCCGTCTGGGCAGTTTGGTTTTTTTCAAACTGTCTTTTTGCATTAAATGGGCGTTATTTGGAGGATTGTATATGAAAAAAGTTGCAGTTGTTATGGGTAGTGACAGCGACCTTAAGGTTGTTGAAAAAGCAATACTCACATTAAAAGATTATGGCGTAGGTACAGAAGTTCACGTTTATTCTGCACATCGCACACCAATCGAAGCAAGGGACTTTGCGTTAAATGCTAGGGATAATGGTATTGGTGCAATCATTGCTTGCGCTGGTAAGGCAGCACATCTTGCTGGTGCTATTGCAGCAAACACAACTCTTCCTGTTATCGGTATTCCTATTAAGGCATCAGTTTTAGATGGTATGGATGCGCTTTTATCAACAGTTCAAATGCCAGCAGGTATTCCTGTTGCAACTGTTGCTATCGATGGTGCTGAAAACGCTGCACTACTTGCAATTCAAATCTTGGCAGTTGAAGATAAGGTTTTAGCACAAAAACTTCAAGATGCAAGAAATGAAAAAATGAAAAAGATTTTGGCAGTAGACAAGGAAATCAATCAAAAATATAACTAATTTAGACTAGGGTAGACAATGGAAAAACAAATGCTTTACGAAGGAAAGGCAAAAAAACTTTTTGCTATAAATACACCAGATGAATATATCATGAGTTTCAAAGATGATATATCGGCTTTTAACGGCTTAAAAAAGGGTGTAATTTCTGGAAAGGGCATCATCAACAACAAAATAAGTGGACATCTTATGCAAATTTTAGAAGAAAATGGCGTGCCAACTCATTTTGTTAAAGAACTTTCAAATAGAGATTCGCTCGTGAAAAAAGTTGATATTATTCCATTAGAAGTGCTAGTTAGAAATGTTGCAGCAAGTTCGCTTTCTAAAAGATTAGGGCTTCCTGAAGGGGCTAAGATGAGACAGCCTGTTATCGAGTTTTGTTATAAAAAAGATGAACTTGGCGACCCTATGATAAACGAATATCATATTTTGGCAATGGGCTTTGCAACTAAAGAAGAACTTGATTTAATAACCGAATATGCTCAAAAGATAAATCAAATCTTGAAAGAGTATTTTCTAAGCAAAAAAATAAAACTTATCGACATTAAACTAGAGTTTGGAAGAACGGCTGATGGCAAGATTATTCTTGCCGATGAAATTTCGCCTGATACTTGTAGGCTTTGGGACTCTATCACTAACGAAAAACTTGATAGAGACCGTTTTAGGCGTGACCTAGGTAATGTCGAAGAAGCATATAACCAAATATTTGATAGACTGCTCGGCTAACGAGTGGTCATTTTGGAAAGTGAAGTAAAAAATAGTTCTTCACTTTTCTATGTTTAATTGTGATTTTTTTGGAGGTAATTTATGGACGAACTTCGTGAAGAGTGTGGCGTGTTTGGCATCTATGCATCTAAAGAGCAAAACCTTGCAAGCATGACATACTATGGCTTGTATGCCCTTCAACATCGTGGGCAAGACAGTTGTGGCATAGTTGTAAACGACGGTGGTGTTTTTACAGCAAAGAAAGATTTAGGGCTTGTTGGTGATGTCTTTACAAAAGAAAAATTGTTGAGTTTCGGTAATGGTAAAATTGCCGTAGGTCACGTAAGGGCAGGTACAAAAGGCACTATTTCTTATGCAAACGCTCAACCACTTGTAGTAAACCACGTTAAAGGAAGTTTGGCTATAGGTTTTAACGGAAGCCTTGTTAATAAGAGAGAACTTAAAACCGAACTTGAACTTCAAGGCTCTATCTTCCAATCTAACGGCGATGCAGAAGTTATAACTTATGAGATTATTAAGGCTAGACTTTCTTCGGCATCTATCGAGCAAGCAGTAGTTAAGGCAATGGACAAACTTGAAGGTGCTTGCAGTTTGGTTGTTATGTCGCCAACAAAACTTATCGCTGCTCGTGATAAGCACGGATTTAGACCACTATGTTATGGCAAAACTCAAGACGGCTCTTATGTGGTTGCATCAGAAAGTTGTGCACTAGATGCTGTTGGTGCAAAACTTATTAGAGATGTTTTGCCGGGCGAAGTTGTTGTGTTCGATTCGATGGGTGTTCGCTCAATTACCGACCATTGCAAAAAAGAAAAAATGTCGCTTTGCATTTTTGAACTTGTATATAATGCTCGCCCAGACTCTGTTGTCGATGGATATCCTGTTCACGAAGCAAGAGTTCAAATGGGCAGATATTTAGCAAAGAGATTCCCAGTGGAAGCCGATGTTGTAATAAGCGTTCCAGACTCTGGTAACGATGCTGCTATCGGTTATGCAAAGGAATCGGGAATACCTTATGAACTAGGATTTTTGAAGAATAAATACGTTGGAAGAACATTTATCTTCCCAGAGCAAAAGGATAGAGAAGACCAAGTTAGAAAAAAACTTAACCCTATTCAATCGGTTGTTAATGGAAAGAGAGTTGTTATGGTTGATGACTCAATCGTTCGTGGAACAACAAGTGGCAGGGTTGTAAGTCTTCTTAGAGAAGCAGGCGCAACAGAAGTTCACTTTATGGTTTCTTCGCCACCATTCTTATTCCCTTGCTATTATGGAACAGACGTTCCAAATAAGGATATGCTTATTGCAAACAAGCATACTGAAGAAGAAATTAGAAAGATGATTGGCGTTGATAGTTTACATTATCTTGAACTTGAAGATATGTTTGAACTTGCCAAAAACGATAACGGCGTATCATTTTGTTATTCGTGCTTTGATGGAAAATATCCTACAAGAACACCATCTGAGCAAACGGATAAATACCAAACAAAAATAGATATAGAACAAAAGACAAAAAGACATTAATGGAGATAAAAATTATGGAAAAGAGTTTTAGCGAAAGTTATAAGGCGGCAGGCGTTGACATTACTGCAGGTTACAGGGCAGTAGAACTTATGAAAGGTCACATCAAAAGAACAATGACTGATGGCGTATGTTCAGACATCGGTGGTTTTGGTGGATTATTTGCACTTGGCAAGGTTAAAAACCCAGTGCTCGTTAGTGGAACTGACGGCGTTGGAACAAAACTTAAAATTGCTTTCTTAATGGATAAGCACAATACTGTTGGTATCGACTGCGTTGCAATGTGTGTTAACGACGTAATTTGCAGTGGTGCAAAACCACTTTTCTTCCTTGACTACATTGCTGTTGGCAAGAACGTTCCAGAAAGAGTTGCTTCTATCGTAGAAGGCGTTGCTGAAGGTTGCGTTCAAGCAGGCTGTGCACTCATCGGTGGTGAAACTGCTGAAATGCCAGGTTTTTATCCTGTAGATGAATATGACCTTGCAGGTTTTGCAGTTGGTGTTGTTGATAAGAAGAAAATTTTAGACAATAAGAAAATGCAAGCAGGCGATGTTGTTATCGCTATCCCTTCAACAGGTGTTCATAGCAATGGCTTCTCACTTGTAAGAAAGGTTTTCGATGTTGAAAAGGCAGATATTAAAACTCCTATCGAAGCACTCGGTGGCAAGAGCCTTGGCGAAACACTTTTAACTCCAACAAAAATTTATGTTAAGGCTATTATGTCTTTACTTGAAAAGAAAGTTAATATCCGTGCCATTTCTCACATCACAGGTGGTGGCTTCTATGAAAATATTCCAAGAAGTATCCCAGATGGATTTGGTGCTAAAATTGAAAAAAGTGCAGTTCGCATTCTTCCTATCTTTGATTTACTTGCAAAAACAGGTAATATCGCTGAAAGAGATATGTTCAACACATTTAACATGGGCGTTGGTATGAGCGTTGTTGTTAAGAAAGAAGATGCAGACAAGGCATTAAATATATTAAAACTCGCTGGCGAAGATGCTTATATTATGGGCGAAATCGTTAAGTCAGATTCAAAGATAGAATTATGCTAAGTAAAGTGTTAAACGGCATAAGTGCCGGACTTATGGTGTCTATTGGTTGCACGGTATTTTTGGCGTGCGAAAATAAGGTTGTTGGCTCAGTTCTATTTACAGTTGCACTTTTAGTAATTTGTTTTAGGGGATATTCGCTCTACACGGGTAAAATTGGCTTTATTCCTTTTTCGCACACAAAAGAAGATTTTTCAGTCTTGCTTTTAGGTCTTTTAGGAAACGCTATCGGTATGGTTGTGTTTGGGCTTTTAATTAGCATTGCACTTCCAAACTTGAAAGAAAAGGCACTTTTGCTTTGCTCTGCAAAATTAGAGCAAACATGGGAGCAAACTATTATTCGTGGCTTATTTTGTGGCGTACTTATGTTTATTGCCGTGTATGTTTATAAAGAAAATAAAAGTATCGTTGCAATAATATTTGCAATTCCAACATTTATTTTATGTGGCTTTGAACACTCGGTTGCAGACATTGGCTACTATGCAATTGCAAATATGTTCTCGTTTGAAATAGTGTTATTTATATTATTAGTTGTTGTTGGCAATACAATCGGCTCAATGATTTTGCCATATCTACAAATGGCAAGTCAAAAGACAGCCCCACAGAAAAAGGAGATAGAAAATGAAAAAGCAAGTTAACGTTGCAGTTTTAGTTTCGGGTGGTGGCACTAATCTACAAGCACTTATCGACTTTGAAAAGGCAAAAAAACTCAAAAGTGGAAAAATCGTTAAGGTTATTTCAAGCAAGGTGGGTGCTTACGCTTTAGAAAGAGCAAAAAATGCTGATATCGAAGGTGTAATAGTAGAAAAGAAGGGCAAAACCCAAGCCGAGTTTGAACAAGGTTTAATATTTGAACTTGAAAAGTGTTCGGCTGAGATAATAGTGCTTGCTGGGTTTATGTGCATTTTGTCAAAAGACTTTACCGATAGGTATAAGGATAGAATTATAAACGTTCACCCATCGCTTATTCCATCATTTTGTGGCGAAGGCTTTTATGGACTTAAAGTTCACGAAAAGGCGCTTGAATATGGCGTTAAAGTAACGGGGGCAACCGTGCATTTTGTAAACGAAGTGCCAGATGGTGGAAAGATTATAATGCAAAAGGCAGTTAGCATAAAGGGTGGCGACACGCCAGAAAGATTGCAAAAGCGTGTTATGGAGCAGGCTGAGTGGAAGATTTTGCCACTTTCACTTGAAAAGGTTTGCAAAGATTTATTAAAGAATAAAAATTAAGGTTAAAATAAAGGAATTAAGATTATGGCTAAATTTGATTTAAAGAAATTGTTATCAGAAAACGAATATCCAGGCCGTGGAATTGTTATCGGCAAAAGTAAAGACGGAAAGAGTGCTATGATTGCTTATTTTATTATGGGAAGAAGCGAAAATAGTCGTAACCGTATTTTTGAAAAGTTTGAT
>JAZOMM010000142.1:0-2038 GCA_045653965.1 Christensenellaceae bacterium
CTAAGATTACCAAACTTCAAACCGACCTTTTAGCAAGACTTTACGTGCTTGATAACGGCGCTATTAAGAGCGTTGAAAGCACCACCATTACCGACTACTCTCTTGAAAACGTTAAGGCTTTTGCTTTTGACTTTATTGACAATAACGCATTTTTACTTTACGATAGTAGCGAGTTTATTTATCTTACAACCGACCTTGACAATGCTTCAATTAGCGACCTTGTTGTGCCAGATGAGTTTAATCTTTCTTTTAATCCTTCTAGCCCTACTATCGCTGATGAAAATTTGCAATTCTATAAGGCAAAAGAAGACGTTAATACTTATGTTATAAAGTCTCAAGATCAAGATTTAATTGCTGGCGAAAACTTTAAGTTCCAATCATTAAGCGACTACACAGATGAATATGTGCTAATATGTTCTGTTATGTATAAAGGTAACCAAGTTTTCTATGCCCTTGCAAATCAATATGACATTGTTCTAATCGATATAAATCAAGTGGAAAACACCAACAAACAGCCTTCTATTTTAGTTAAAGATGCTTTTATCGCAACTGATGTTTGTTGTTATTACCTACCTATAATTTCACCAAATAATAGGTTTGCATTAACAAGCAATGCTAATTTAGTTCGTATTGAAAAGGCAACCCCTATTAAAGTTAAAAGTCAAATTACTTTTTTGGATTGCGATTATTACTATGCCGAGTTTGATTTAGGTGGCATCACATATAAGGGCTATATTCCTTGCGACTTTACTGTTGATGTTTTGACCGATGACTTTGAGTGGGATAAATTTAAGGTTGAAGTGGTTGACAACGCTTCAGTTTATAAAGATAGTAGCATGCAAGAAAAAGTGTTTGAATTGCCAAAAAACACTTCGATTAGACTACTTGAAAAGGTGGGCAATATCTCAAAGATTGCATATATAAATGGTGATAAGTGGGAAGTTGGATATATTTATTCAAGTAAAATTATCGATGAGCCAAATTTAGCAATTAGAAATATTTTGATTATACTTGCCGTTGTTGCGTGCGTTTGTGGAACTAGCACATATTTCCTTCTTAGAAGCAAAAAAAGAGCAAGTAAATAACAAATATCAAAACTAAATTTCAATTAGATAAAAAAATCCTCTGACTAGTCAGAGGATTTTTATTTTTTTAGTTTTAAGTTTTTTGATTATTCTATATAGGCATTTTCTTCCTGACTGTAAACAAGACCGAGAAGATTAAACTCTTCATCTAAATCAAAATTTTCTGCATTTTCATAGGCTGCAAGTTTGCTAATCGAAACTTCATAAGCCGTCATCGTTTTTATATCATCGTCTGTCACCTTCTTTTGATATTCTCGGCTTTGAATTCTGCCACTAATTGCTATTCTTTCCCCTACAGCAATATTTTTGGCAAACCTTGCATTTCTGCCCCACGCAATACATGGTATATAATCTGATTTGTTATAAGAACGATTGACTGCAATTAAAATATCGGCAATTTCCCTATTAAAAGGTGTTGTTCTATAAATAGGTGGCTTACATATATAACCAGATAAAACTATGCTGTTTGGATTTTTTATAGGCGATTCATCTAAAAGTTCCCTAACAAACACCGTGAGCATAAGTTTACTTTTACCATCGACAAGTTTGTTGTAACTTCTAAACTGACCTATTGCGTTTATGGTTACACCTACTTTTAAGTCTTTATCGCTTATAAGCCTTTCTGATATGGTTACAGGCAAAATGTCGCCTTGTCCTGAAAGCCTTTTTACAAGCACATACATCTCATAAAAGCCTTCGCCATACACTTCGTGTGAAAATTCTGCTTCTGTTAAAATTTCACCACTGATAAATACTTTGTTGTTTTTTTCTGCTAAAAAGTTCATATATATTATTTCCTCCAAAGAATTTCCTATGAATATTGTATTTGAGAGCCATCTGCCCCCATCTTATAATTATCTCTGTAAATAAGATTACCTATGCTAACAAACTCATAACCTTTTTTCTTTAGTTCGGTTATTATTGTTGGCAATGCCTCAGCAGTGTGTAGTCCT
>JAZOMM010000143.1:0-4487 GCA_045653965.1 Christensenellaceae bacterium
ACTATCCACGCACTTAAATCTATATGGTGGATAAATAAATATTTCAGTGTTATCCTTTGTTGCCTTAACAAAGCCATTTTCATCACTTGCACTCTCTAAAGTTCTAACACTAGTCGTGCCAACGGCGATAATTCTTCTGCCTTCCTTTTTGGCTTTATTTATTCTCTCTGCCGACTCAGTGCTTATTTCATAATACTCAGAGTGCATATGGTGCGACAAGATATCATCGGTCTTAACTGGTCTAAAAGTCCCTAATCCCACATGAAGTAAAACATCGACAATCTCCACGCCCTTAGCCTTGATTTTTTCTATGAGTTCATCTGTAAAATGAAGCCCAGCAGTAGGTGCAGCAGCAGAGCCATCAACTTTTGCATATACCGTTTGGTATCTCGCTTGGTCTTTTAATTTTTCTGTTATATAAGGTGGAAGTGGCATTTCCCCTACACGAGAAATAACATCTTCAAACACCCCGTTATAAGAAAACCTAACACGGCGAGAGCCACTTTCTTCTATAGTTGATAAAACTTCTAAAGAAAGTTCTTCTGAAATGGTGAGTTTTGCCCCAACTCTTGCTTTTTTGCCCGGTTTGACAAGCACTTCCCACTCGTTTAAGTCAAAGCGTTTAAGAAGCAAAATTTCCACCTTGCCACCATGCTCGGTATAAGCAAACATTCTTGCTGGCAAAACTTTGGTGTTGTTTCTAACTAAAACGTCGCCTTCTTTTAAGTAATCTATAATATCATAAAAATGCTTATGTTCGATTTTATCGTTTTCTCGATTATATACCAAAAGCCTAGAAGTATCTCTTGGATATACAGGTGTTTGCGCTATTAAGTTTTCGGGTAGAATATAATCAAAATCACTTGTTTTCATTGTTTTGTTCATAAAGAGCAAGTTGCTCAACCTTATTTTCTGGCATTTTTAAACCTATGTGCTGATAACCACGGCTAAGTAGCACCCTACCCCTTGGCGTGCGTGCAATAAAGCCGAGTTGCAATAGGTATGGCTCGTAAACATCTTCGATAGTATTTCCATCTTCGTTGATAGTTGCAGCCAAGGTTTCAAGCCCACATGGTCCACCATTAAACTTTGTTGCCATTGATTTTAAGAGTTTAACATCGATAGCATCAAGTCCAAGTTCATCGATTTCAAGCATTTTAAGGGTGTTTTGAGCATCAGAAAGCATAAGGGTATCGTGACCTTTAACCACGGCATAATCTCTAACCCTACGAAGTAGCCTATTAGCAATTCTTGGCGTACCACGGCTTCTTTTTGCAATTTCTTGGGCAGCAGAGTGTTCAATAGATAGCCCTAGCATACCACTTGCACGCTCTACAATTTCAGTTAGTTCGGCATTTGAATAACACTCAAGCCTACAAATAACGCCGAACCTATCCCTTAGTGGTGCAGAAAGCATACCTGCCTTTGTGGTTGCACCGATAAGCGTGAACTTAGGCAGTGGCAACTGCACGTTCTTTGCTGAAGGGCCTTTACCTATTATAAAGTCCAAAGTAAAGTCTTCCATAGCAGGATATAAAATTTCTTCAACATTATGGTTTAGTCTATGAATTTCATCGATAAACAAAACGTCTCTTTCGTTTAAGTTAGTAAGTATTGCCGCAAGGTCGCCTGCACGCTCTATAGCAGGGCCACTCGTGATTTTTATTTGAGTGCCAAGTTCTGTTGCTATTATATGCGCAAGCGTTGTTTTACCTAAACCAGCAGGGCCATAAAGAAGTACGTGGTCAAGCGCATCTTCTCTTAGTTTTGATGCTGCAATAGACACTGCTAAATTATCTTTTATTTTTTCTTGACCAACATAACCTTCCATGGACTTTGGACGCAAAACATTTTCAATTTCGCTTTCCATTTGGTTAGTTGTGCTTTGAATCAATCTTTCTTCTTCCATAATCCCCTACTTTATATGTTTAATACTGTACGCAATAATTTGTTCTATAGTTGTTGCACCATTTGCTTTTGCATCTTTAACGGCTCTTGCACACTCGGTTTTAGTAAAGCCCAAACTCATGAGTGCTATAATTGCATCTTGGTCTTCTTGAGTGTCTTCAGCCTTTTTATTTGGCTTTTCGCCTTCATAGTAACTTGCTTCAACCTTTTCTCTAAGTTCTAAAATAATACGCTCTGCAGTTTTTTTACCAAGCCCTTTTATTTTTGACAAGCCCTTAACATCTTCTGTTGCTATCATAGTGGCAAGCGAAGAAATATCAATTGCCGAAAGAATTGCTATGCCACTCTTTGGACCTACCCCAGAAACTGTTATGAGTTTTAAGAACATATTTTTTTCTTCTATCGTGCTAAATCCATAAAGGGATATACCATCTTCTCTTACAGCAAGATAAGTGTAAACTTCCCCACTTTTTTGGTCTATTAGTTTTTTTTGCACCGATGCTGAGCATAAGATTTCATAGCCTATGCCATTATTTTCTAAAAGCTCGGTTGTATCGTTATAACTTATAACATTACCTTTTATATAACCTATCATAATCTTTCACCTATATGGAGAATAATCCACCTAATTTGTTGGTTTGTGAGTGACATAGTGCAACGGCTAGGGCATCTGCAGCATCGTCTGGACGGGGTATACCCTTTAATCCAAGCATGGACTTAACCATTTGTTGAATTTGGTTTTTGTCTGCCCTGCCATAACCTGTTAGTGCTTGCTTAATTTGAAGTGGTGTGTATTCAAAAAGTTTTCCACACTCTTTAATTGCAGTTAGTAGTATTACCCCCCTTGCGTGTGCAACGGCAATACCTGTTTTAACGTTTTTCGCAAAGAATAATTCTTCAACGGCAATCTCGTCTGGCTTAAACTTTTCTATAATTTGCTTAATGCCCTTTTCAAGCATAGCAAGTCTTACGGCAAGGTTTTCTTCTTTAGGAGTTGAAACAATGCCATAGTCTATCATTTGTGGTTTAAGCCCTTTTTCAGTTTTGATAACCCCGTATCCTAGCGTTGCGATACCTGGGTCAAATCCTACTATTATCATAACATATATATTGTACTTAATTTTTATAAAAATGTCAATATAATAATTAAAGGCTCTGCCCACAAAAAATGACTGATTAGTAATTTTTTTTGTTTTGGTGAGAAAAATACAAAAAGAACAAGTGTTTTAGTGAGGGAGCATACCCTTTGTGGTCTGTGACCGAACTAAACACAAAGTAATTTGCAGTATTTTTCCACCAAAAATCAGTCAGAGTTTGTAGGCAGTGCCTAACTAAAAAAGCACCTATAAGTTTTAATACTTTAGGTGCTTTTATTTATCGTGCTCTTTGTACGGTAAATTTTATTTCACTTGGCTGACCTGTCACTTTCAAATATTCTCTTGCCACAAATATTGTACTTGAAAAATTTGATAAAGAAGTTATTGCATATTTTTTGCCTAAAAACTCCATTTCTGTAATATAATCGCCTTCTTGCAAAACTCCCGATGCATTGCTATTAAGGACAAGGCTTTTTACTATTAAAGTGCTTCCTTTAACACTGCTTTCAGCCTCTGCCACCATAACGCCAAGTTCCCATCTTCCTTCAACGTATCCATAGTTTTTTGAGTTATTATTTTTAATAAGTTTTTCTGCAATACTCATAAAACCATATTCGGTGCTATCATAAAATGGAATTGCATAACTTAGCCCAACTTGATTAGAAAAGCCACCGTTTGTTATACCGATTAACTGACCTTTCATATTAAATAGCCCACCACCAGAACTACCGTGTGTTATTGCACAGTCGTGCTGAATAAGATTTGTCATTATTCCAACACTTTCAAATGTTGCCGTTCTACCAAGATAACTGATATTACCTTGCATATAAGTCATTGGAAACCTGCCCATTGGGTTGCCAATAGCAAAAACTTCTTCTGCATAACTTATATAGTCGTTAAGGGCTGGAAATTTTGCCTTAACGATTTTAATAGACTGAAGATTTTTATCAAGCCTATTACCAACATTTAGTTTTAAGAGTGCAATATCGCCATCTCTATCTCCCCCAACTAGAGAAACAGCATATCCTTCATCGGTTTTTTTACCTTCACCAATACGACCTTCGAACACATAACTTGTGTCATAATCTATATCGCCTTGGTTTCTAAAATTTGCATCAGGTATGCTAATTGTTATATGCCCACCATCTGCTATTACATGGTGGCAGGTCATAATGTAATATTCGTTTTCATTAAGCCCACCCCTTATGTCAACGATTACGCCAGAACCACTTGCTTTATATTCAGATGTTGAAATATCTATTGCAACAACCGAGCGTAAAACTTTTGATGCTGCCTCTGTTGGTGACATATATGTTGCAGAAGAATTTACCCCAAAACTTACAGACACTGGCTCGGCTTGACTTAAAGTTTCACCCGTGTCACAAAAAATCATTTGTTTTTGAAGTGGCATCGTAACAACAATTTGTTCATAATAACCATTACCATCACCAACTAAATCACCGAATTGTGAACAGCCAGATA
>JAZOMM010000144.1:0-2669 GCA_045653965.1 Christensenellaceae bacterium
TTTTTTGCCCACCAGAAAGTTCAAAAGGTGATTTTTCTTTTATCATTTGATAGTTTAGCCCCACCATTTCTATGGCAGACCTAACCCTATCTTCCACTTGTTCTTGACTTAAATTTGGCTCAAAGTTTTTAAGGGCAAACGCCACGTCTTCAAACACAGTTTCGGCAAAAAGTTGGTGCTCTGGGTATTGAAAAACCATGCCCACTTTTGCCCTTAAGCCTAAGTAGTCACACTTTTTGTCTTGCAACTTAAACTGCCCGATTTGGATAGAACTATTTTCGTTTGTAATTTTGATAAGTCCGTTAAGGTGTTGAACAAATGTTGTTTTACCACTGCCCGTTTGACCGATTATGCCAAAAAATTCACCTTCATCAATAGTAAGGCTAATGTTATCGAGCGCCTTAACTGCAAGGTCTTTGGACTTTTCGCTATAGGTATAAGTCAAATTTTTTACTTCTACTTGCATAAGCCCTCCAACCAATTTTCTATATTTTTTGATAATTGCTCTTCGGTTAAAATATCACTATCAATATTTACGCCTACGCCGTTTAATTCATCGGCAATAGTTGTTGAAAGTGGCAACTCTAAACCATATCTTGCAATTTTTTCTCTATCTTTAAAAATTTCTTGTGGCGTGCCACTAAGCACTATTTCGCCGTTGCTCATAACATAAACTCTATCGGCACTAACAACTTCATCCATATAGTGAGTGATGTTGATAACTGTTGTCCCTTGCTCTTTGTTAAGTTTTTTTGCCACTTCTAAAACTTCATATCTACCTTGTGGGTCAAGCATTGCAGTAGATTCATCAAGCACCAAAACACTTGGCTTAAGTGCCAAAACACCAGCGATTGCAATTCTTTGTTTTTGACCACCAGAAAGCCTTGTTGGTGATGAATGACGGAATTTTTCCATACCAACAGATTTTAGTGCAAAATCAATTCTACTCGCAATTTCTTCTCTTTTTACGCCCAAATTTTCTGGGCCGAAAGCAATGTCATCTTCAACGATAGAAGCGATGAGTTGGTTGTCTGGATTTTGAAAAACAACGCCCACCTTTTTTCTAACATCAAAAACTTTCTTTTTATCACTGCAGTCTATGTCCATAACCTTTACACTGCCACTATCGGCTTTTATAAGGCCATTGAAAAGTTTGGCGAGTGTGCTTTTGCCACTGCCATTATGCCCAATTATAGCAATGTGTTCGCCTTCAAAAATAGAAAGGGAAACATTTTTTATAACATCTATGTTTTTGTCGTAAGAAAAATTAACGTTTTCTAACTGAATAAGTGGCATAATTACTTTCCTTTTTTGATTTCTAAACTTTTAGTTTAACTACAACATTATACCAAAACCTTGTGTTTTTTACAAGCGAATAAAAGCCTTAGCCCAAATATATTTTATTTGCTATTATTTTGTTGATAAAATTTTTCATTTTTCGTTGACTATTTTCATTTAAGAGTTTATAATAGTAATGTTAAAATATTATATAAAAATATTAAACAAATTTTACTTATATATTTAATGGAGGTTTTTCTTATGAAAAAATTGACTATTGACGGCAATACTGCTGCCAGCCACGTAGCCTATGCCTTTTCAGAAGTTGCTGCTATTTACCCAATAACACCATCTTCTCCAATGGCTGAAGTTGCTGATGAGTGGTCTGCTACAGGCAGAGTAAACATGTTCGGTCAAAAACTTCGCCTTGCTGAAATGCAATCTGAAGCAGGCGCTGCTGGTGCCGTTCACGGTTCACTCGTTGCAGGTGCGTTGACAACAACTTATACTGCAAGCCAAGGCTTACTCTTAATGATTCCTAATATGTATAAAATTGCTGGTGAACTTTTACCAACAGTTTTCCACGTTAGTGCTCGTGCACTCGCTGCTCACTCACTCAATATCTTTGGTGACCACGCAGACGTTATGGCTTGTCGCCAAACAGGTTTTGCTATGCTCGCTTCTAACTCTGTTCAAGAAGTTATGGACTTAGCACTTGTTGCTCACCTTTCAACACTTAAGGCTAAAGTTCCTTTCTTACATTTCTTTGATGGTTTTAGAACAAGTCACGAAGTTTCTAAGATTGACGTTATCGACTATGAAGATATGAAAGCATTAGTTGATATGAAAGATATTGAAGACTTTAGAGCAAGAGCATTAAACCCAGAACACCCTGTTCAAAGAGGTACAGCACAAAACTCTGATATTTATTTCCAAAACAGAGAAACTGCTAACCAATACTATTTAAATACACCTGCTATCGTTCAAGAAATGATGGATAAAGTTAACAAACTTACAGGCAGAAATTACCACTTATTCGACTATGTTGGTGCACCTGATGCTGAAAACATCGTTGTATTAATGGGTAGTGGTGCTGATGCTGTTGAAGAAACAATCAACAAGATGAACGCTGAAGGTCACAAAGTTGGTATGCTTAAAGTTAGACTTTATCGTCCATTTGCTATCGATAGTTTTGTTGACGCTCTTCCAAAGACAGTTAAGAAGATTGCTGTTTTAGATAGAACAAAAGAAGCCGGCTCACTCGGTGAACCACTTTACCTTGACGTTTGCTCTGCACTTCTCGAAAAGGGCATGACAGATATCAAAGTTGTTGGTGGTAGATATGGTCTTGGTAGCAAAGAATTTAATCCTTCTATGATTTATTCTGTTTA
>JAZOMM010000145.1:0-7360 GCA_045653965.1 Christensenellaceae bacterium
CTGGAATTGCCGTCATCGTAATTCCAAACGCACCGAAAGCGATAGCACCTGGAAGTAAGGTTCTTGGAAGGTCTGCTTGTCTAAAAATTTCATAGCCCATTGGATAAATTACAAAAACCACAACGAATAAAGATATGCCACCATAAGTCATCAATAGACAAGGAAGTATAACGGCAAGCAATGCAAATCTTGGACCTATTAGTGCAACGATTTTGTTAGCGAGAGAACGAGCAGAGCCTGTTGTATCCATAATCTTTCCAAAAACAGCACTTAAAAAGAATGCTGGAAACCAAGAAAGAACAAAGCCCGACATACCAGACATATATTCGTTTAGATATAAGTCTAAAACATTAAGCCCACCCGTTAAAGCAACCAAAATGGCACAGATAGGCGCAACCCAAATAATAGAGTGACCTTTAAATGCCAAATAGATTAGTAAAAATAATCCTAATATAATACCTATTAATGATACGACCATAATTTTTCCTCTTTTGCACGCACAATAACATATTGGAATTATACTACACTATATACATATTTCCAATTATAAAAACAAAAAAGGTGACATTATTTTTCCCTCCTTTTTATTTATTTTTTAGATATTAATAGAGTTTTGTGAACTCATAATCTGGGTCGATGCCCAATTTCTTTAATGCTTCTTCCTTTCTCTTTTTGATGTCGCCATCTAAAGCATCAAAGTAGTTGTTACCTTCTGTGTCGATATCAACGATAAATGGTCCTAAGTCCTTAACCTTAAAGAACCAAGATGCTTCGATACTGCCAAGTTCATCAAATAGATGCACGTCTTGAACTTCGATAGAGTCAATCCAAAGGTTTGGACTTACTGAACGAGGTGAGCAGTGAACGCACTTCATTTTCTTCATCATTTCAGCAGTGCTTTTGCCCATTGTTGTTTTACCGATAATCATCTTTAATTTCCAGTTTTCAACGCTTTTTGCACCCCATTTTTCAAATCTGATGCTTGATGTTGGCATGAAAGATTTAAGTGACCATTCGCCGTTTTCTTTAACGATGATTGGACCGTTGTGAATTAAAACGTTTCTATCATCTGTTGTGAAAGGCAATTCGTGACCTTCATCAAAAATATACTTATGTAATCTTGAACGACAAGTGAAAACTTCACCACTGATATAAATTGTATCGCCGAGTTTTAATTGTTCAATATCCTCGTTTTTAAGAGGAGCTTGTAAATGATATTCTGCCATATTTATTACCTACCTTCAAACCAATTTGGACTTGACATTGCTGTCACTTTTCCATCTGCATCAATTCTTGATGATGCTCTACGAGCAACCATACAGTTTGTACTTGTTGCAACTGCAATACCAGCAATGTGTGTATATGCATATTCAACGTTAACGCCAAGAACAGAAGTTGAACCACCTGCACCTAAAAGACCGATACCTAAACTGTTAATTGCTTCGTATAAATCTTCTTCGATTTTTCTAAACATTGGGTCTGGGTGTTTAGAACCAACTGTTCTAAGACAAGCAGCTTCTTTTGCAAGGTTAGCAGCAACGTTTGCTGTACCACCGATACCGATACCCAAAACTGTTGGTGGGCATACAGCACCTGCACGAGTTGATGCTACAACGCAGTCTAAGATGAACTTTTCGATACCCTTAACGCCGTCAGCAAATGCAACGATACGGTGTCTTGTACCACCGAAACATTCAGAGCCACCACCCTTAGCAACGTATGACATTTCAATTGCATCGCCATCAACGAATTGATATGTGAAGTCTGGAATGTTCATACCGATGTTGTTACCTGGGTCATAGCCTGTAAGTGGGTGCTTCATTGTTGCACGGAGATAGCCGAGTTTTGTTGCTCTTGCAACAGCACGGCGTGTTGCTTCTTCCATAGCCATGAAACCACCTTCAACTTCAAACTTGTTACCTACTTTGAAGTAGAAAATTGGCCAACCTGTGTCTGGGCAGAGTGGGTTTTGGCGAACTTTAGATAAAGCCATGCTATCATAAGTTGCTTGCAAACCCTTTCTTGCTTCTGGGCTTTGTTCTCTTGCAATCGCTTGTTCAAACGCTAACTTAACGTCTGGAGAGATTTCAGTTGCGCCACGCTTGATTGTCTGAAATATTGTTTCTTCAAATAAATCAATTTTAATCATATTAGTCACCTATTAAAATTTTTGCTAGTGGCATATGTTGTTGACAACCATAAATATCGTCATCAGCCAAACTACCACTAATATTTTTTCTTGGGAATGTTATTTTCAATGAGTTTACAACATCATAGAAAATAAAGTCGATAAGTTTAATGTCCATATTATAAGCCTCAGCAACCATTTCTTTTGTCAAAAGAGCCTTAACTTTTTCGTAATTTTCTTTTGTATCAAAAATCAAGTCAAAAGTAATGTAAAGTGGACCTGCGTTTTTACTTCTTAAAATTTTTGTGTAATTGATAAGTGGTTGTTTCATAATTACACCTCCATAATTTCGATTTTAGCAGTTTCTGAAAGGTCATCAACTTGAACTAAATGGAAAACTGAGAATTCATATACTTCACCGATGTGAATATCTGATGGTGAGAATGGGAAAGCAAGGTTTCCTGCAGAAGATTTTCTGCCAACATAGTCACAGTGAAGCATACGGCTTCTTGCAAGTGCGCAAACTGTATCTGCGATTGCTTGAGTTTTAGCAACGATGTCGATAATAACAGAAAGTGAAGATTCTTTGCCACCACTAAGTTTGAATGATAGGTTATAATCTTCTGGCTTAATGATATCTTTTGTGTTTTCTTTAACGAAATCAGAAACTGTTTTTGTAATTAAATCGATATGAGCGATAGTGTTATCATCGTTGATTGTTGCAGGGCTGATTGTTCTAAAGCCTGAACACTTAACACCTTCGAGTTTAAGTGTTGGAACTTCTGCCATCTTAAATTCAGAGCCAGAAACTCTAACTGTTCTTTCATCGATTTGTTCGAACTTACTATTCTTAAGGTCAGCAACTCCGTCTGGTTCAAAAATTAGATATGGGTTTGTTTGTTCATAAAGTGTATGAGCAGCAACTCTATCTACTGTACAACGCTTTTGTGGGTTTGCTGGGCGAAGTTCGAAGTGGTCTTTATACATATAACCTTGCATAACGTCTGCAGCAGAAACAGGTTCAGCACACATACCGCCACATTCCATAATTTTTGCCATGTGGAAAGCAAGGCCGTGGTCATAACCTTCGAATAGACATGGAGCAGCATAGATTGCTGTGTCGCACGCTCTACCACATAAGATTACGTCAACTTTTTCTTCTAACATTTTCATAATAGGTGCAACACCTATTTGGCTAACGATTGTTTCACTCTTTTCGATTTCTTCTCTGTTTGCAGGGAAGCATTCGCTCATGTTAATCATTTTGCCATTATCGTATTTTTCTAAAACGTATTCTTTAGAAACATCACTATAAATAACAGCGAGTTTGAAAGAAAGTTTCTTTTCTTTGCAAATTTCAAATAAAATTTCTTTGAGCCATTCAACGTGACGCTTACTACCTGCGCCACCAGCAGAACCGATAATAAATGGTGCTTTATGCTCTAATACCTTTGGAAGTGCTAATGCTAAGTCACGCTTTACTGCATTTCTATCAGTAAAAGACTTGCCACTACCTAAGTAATATGGACCAGGGTCTGTAGAACCTGCGTCAACGCCTACATAATCAACTTTTTCTGCAAATGCGTGTTCTAATGATTCTTCACTGTAACCATAGCCAAGCATTCCAGTTAATGCAACTATTTTCATTGTTCTTTCCTTCTTGTTTTTTTCTTTAATTATATCACTATTAAAATGCTTTGTAAAGTCATTTTTTAATTTTTTATTCTTAATAGTTTGCATTTTTATTAAAAATTATTGCATTTTTATTAAACCATGTTATACTATATAGTATAAAGATACAAAAAAGGGCTTTAGTTATGGATATTAAAAACTTTATTCTTTCATATTACAGCAACGCCACTGAAGGCGTGCATATTCAAAAGGTTAAAAACAGTGCGATTGCACAAAAACCACACACTCACGAATATTTTCAAGT
This sequence comes from Christensenellaceae bacterium, assembly GCA_045653965.1. Classification (GTDB taxonomy): domain Bacteria; phylum Bacillota; class Clostridia; order Christensenellales; family Borkfalkiaceae; genus UBA1259. The sequence continues at coordinate 4,065 of JAZOMM010000145.1, forward strand.
ATTCTATGTGATAGAAGGTCACTTAACCCACTATGTTGGCGAAACCTCATCAACCCTGTTTCGTGGAGATATGACTATAATTCCACCAAACAAAAAGCACTTTATTGGCCCAACCGATAACGGCACTACTTTTTATTCTTTTTCGTTTATGCCAAGCATTTTTGAAGAAACCAACCAAAGCGACACCATTGCCATGAAGTTTTTGGGGCAGTTAAACAGCATTAGCGAAAATGCAATTCACCCAAAGATAACCTTGCCAAATGAAGACCTGCTTTTTATCGACACCATTATGGAAAGAATTTATAAGGAGTTTAGCGAAAATAATATAGGCTCGGCTGAAATGATAAAGGCTAACACCGTTATTCTTTTAACAATATTTGCCAGAACATATTTTGAGTCTATTAAAGGCAGTATCCCCGAAAGATTTGATAACCTTAACCAATACGTTTTGCACTGCATCAAGTATATAGAAACCAACCTTCACGAAGACTTATCGCTAACCGAAATGGCAAAGCGTTCTGCAATGTCAAAGAGTAGTTTTTGTAATGCCTTTTTGGCAATTACAGGCAAACCATTTAAGAAATATCTAAACATTAAGAGAATTGAACACTCAATTTCACTTATTAAAAAGGGCTATCAACTAACATCAATATATACCCTTTGTGGATATAAAGATTATAGCACTTTTATAAGAAATTTTAAAAAGGTTATGGGCGTTATACCATCGCAATATACCTACTAAAACAAAACAAAATGTTGGCATAAGTTTTTATAGAAAAAGCAAGACTTATTGCACAAAAAATCTTGTCAAACATAAATATTTGTGCTAAAATGAATTTATCAATATAAATTTACAATACATATTTTTTTGGAGAATTATTATGAGTAAACAATTTAAGATTGGAAGTAGCAAAAAAATTATCACGCCACCACTTGGCACACCACTTTATGGATATACAACAAAAAGACCTGCATCAAGCGTAAACGATGACCTTACGGTTACGGCTGTCGCTTGCGAACAAGATGGTCTTCGTGGCGTTATCATCAGTGCTGATATTTGTAGTGTTACAGAACAAATCGTTGACACTATGAGAGAGCAAATCCAAAAGGAAACAGGCGTTCTTAAAGAAAACATTTCTTTCTCTGCAACACATACCCACTCTGGCCCAGCAATTAAGTCTTCTGGTGGTTGGGGCGTTGCTAACACAGAATACATAAACGGAATTTTAATCCCACAAACTGTTGCTGCTGCTAAAGATGCTGTTGCTAGCATGGTTCCTGCCGTTATGGGCGTTGGCACAACACAAAGCCTTGTTGGTATTAACAGGCGTGAAATCGATGAAGATGGCAAGGTTATTTTAGGTCAAAACCCATTTGGCGTTTGCGACACTACTATGACAGTTATTGCTTTCAAAGACTTAAACGGCAAAAACATCTTAAATATGGTTCACTATAGTTGCCACGGCACATCTGCTGGAAGATGCACAAAGATTACTCGTGACTGGCCAGGTATCATGGTTGATGCTTTAGAACTTCAATCAGGTGCAACAAGTGTATTCTTCAATGGTTCTGAAGGCGACATGGGTCCAAGAATTTCTAATGGTAGCACTACAGGTGAAACAGGCGATGTTGACTATGTAAACGAAATAGGTAACCTCGCCGCTATCGATGCTGTTAGAGCATTTAGAAGTATTAAAGATTTTACAGAAGTTGACTTTGGCATTATTAAGGGTGCAATTAAACTTCCTTATAAACCTATCCCAACACTAGAAGAAGCAAAGGCTAAACTTGCTAAACTAGATGCTCAAGAACAACTTATCGAAGTTGACTTCCGTGAACACGCAGTTCTTCAAGAAACAATTAAGATGCACGAAGAAAATGCTAAGTTCGATGACCATATGCACATCGACCAAGTAATGTTTAAGTTCAACTCAACAGTATTCGTACCTTTCCCATTTGAACTTTTCTCAGAAATTGCCTTAAGACTTAGAACATATAGCCCATTCCAAAACACACTTTGCACTTGCAACACAAACGGCTCTCATTTCTATCTTCCAACACAAACAGAAATGGCAAGGGGTGGCTATGAAATAGAAATCTTCTTGTATGCAACACTTTATAAACTTCAAAACAACACCGATGACACAATCATCAAAGAAAACTTAAGACTTATGAGAGAATACTTAAAAAATAAGTAATTCTATCATAACAAAGTTCAATTAAAAAATATTAAACCCACCGAATTTTCGGTGGGTTTTTTATTATACAACAAAGCACCCATCAAAAGATGGATGCTTTCTTTTTGTATGTGTGGGACTAAATCTCGTTTTTAGGTATAGTGTGTGGGACAAAAAGTATTTTTTAACCATTCTTAATCTTGCTCGTCGGAAACTAAACTGACATCATATGCAATATACTTTCTTAATTCGTGATCAGAAAAAAATTCTCTCTGACCATTATTCAAACACCTAATTACAATCGCATTTTCTACACATGGATATATCACATATAATTTCCGTTCTTTTACTAAATTCTTTTTCTTCAATTCAGTAAAAATTGCTGATAATAAATCACCACAAAAATGCAATATGTCTAAACTCTCTCCATCTAAAACAACAGGATACGGAATAAAAATGATAGGATCTTCATCGAGTGCAACCGTAGCTAATCGATCTCTAAAAACTTTATATATAGTCAAATTTTCAATATCGAATCGCCCTCTTTTTTCGATATATTCACTAAACTCAGCGACTTCATCTAATTTGATTTGCATCCACTCTCCAAAATCAGAATTTCTGCTTCCCACGAGTTTTCCGTCTTTTTCCGAAAATAGCAATTTTGCATCGTATTTTTGATTAGTCGATAAATCTATAAAATCACATTCGCCTTTTGATTGATTTTTAAGATGCTTATATTTATTAGGAAAAATTTTTTGCGAGTCATTCATAAGCTGCTCGATTAATTTTTCGTAATTGCCACCTCGTATAAGTTCCTTAAAATTATCGTTAATTGTTGCTTGTTCTCTTAAAGTAAATCCCATACCCCCCTTTTTTTGGTTCTTCATTTTTTAGTTTCCTTTTATTCTTTCCACAGACAACTCAAAATACTCAGGATTCACTTCTATACCAACAAATTTTCTATCTTCAAGCAATGCAGCAACACCCGTAGTGCCACTTCCCATAAAGGGGTCTAAAATTACATCTTTAGGATTGGTATGAATACGTATAATTTGTCGCATTAACTCTAAGCTTTTTTGCGTTGGATGATTTGTTCTTTCGTTTCCTGAAACAGTTGAC
>JAZOMM010000146.1:0-3689 GCA_045653965.1 Christensenellaceae bacterium
GAATTATAGTAATAAATCCATATCAAATTCCAAAAGAAAGCGTGCATCAAGCAAATAGGCTTAAAGATGAACTTAACGCTTTGGGGGTGTCGGTAGATATTGTAACCGATACCTTTTTAAGCAGTAAAATTTGCGAAAATAAAATTAAAACCGAGTTAAAAGGCGTTGATTTTGTTATCTATTTGGATAAAGACAAATATCAGTCTGAAATTTTAGAAAGTTTAGGAATAAGGCTATTTAATTCGCACAAAGCAGTTAGAGTTTGCGATGACAAGGGCACGACATATTTAGCATTATTAAATAGTGGGTTAAATATTCCAAAAACCATTTTCGGTGCATTATGCTATAATAAAGATATGCCTATTGATAAAGCGTGGGCAAAAAAAATAGCAGAAAATTTAGGGTTTCCACTAATTATAAAAGAAAGTTTTGGCTCTATGGGTAAGGGCGTTTACCTAGCAAACAATTTAGATGAACTTTTAGCCGTTATGGAAAAAGTAAAACTTAAACCACACCTATTCCAAGAATATATTGGCGAGCCTGGTGTTGACGTTAGGGTTATAGTTATCGGTGGCAAGGCAGTTTGCGCTATGGAAAGAAGAAACGACACAGATTTTCGTTCTAACGTGGCACAAGGTGGCTATGGTAAGAAAATAACGCTTTCAAGTGAGTTCAAGCATTGTGCTGAAAAATGCGCTGAACTTTTGGGACTTGATTACTGTGGGGTTGACCTTCTTTATGGCAAGGATAATAAGCCATACGTTTGCGAAGTCAATTCAAACGCTTTTATATCTGGCATAGAAAAGGTAACCGGCTTTAACGTTGCCAAATCTTATGCAGAACATATTATATCTTGCTTAAATAAATAAAAACTTAAAAATTATACAAACTAAGTGTGCTAATCTAGTGGCACACTTTTTTTTGTCTTAAAATTTTTTGAAAATTTTTTCATAAAACACTTGACAAGCAAAAAAAACTGATTATAATAATAATTGAAATTAGCACTCGACACAAGAGAGTGCTAACAATTAAAACACGAGAGTGCTAAAAATATAAATAATATAAAAAGGAGATATATTATGAGAAACTATTTAACAAACAGAAATTTTAACGCATTTGACATTTTTGATGACATGTTTGAAAACTTTTTTAAGCCTGTTACATTTTCAAACAAGGTAGGAAATATGAGAGCCGACATAAAAGAAAGTGAAAAGGAATATGAACTTTCAGTTGACCTTCCTGGTTTTGACAAAAAGGACATTAACTTGACGCTTGACAACGGATATCTTACAATAAGCGCTAAAACCGAACAAAAAGAGCAAGATGAGTCTAACTACATTAGAAGGGAAAGGATAAGTTCTTATCAAAGAAGTTTTTATGTAGGTGATGTAGTGACCGAACAAGATATTAAGGCAAAATATAATAACGGCACGCTAGTTCTTAATATTCCAAAACTTGAAAGAAAAGAGATTCCAGCAAAGCATATAGAAATTGACTAATATCAAAAAAACCAAATGGCACAAAAGAGTGCCGTTTGGTTTTTATTGGTAAAAAAAGTTGACAAAACAAATTAACATTATATAATAAGATATAGCAAAAACAATTTAGCAAAATTTTGGAGATATGAAATGAAACAATTTAAGACCGAATCTAAAAGAATACTAGACTTAATGATTAACTCAATTTACACAAACAAAGAAATATTTTTAAGAGAGTTAATTTCAAACGCAAGTGATGCTATTGACAAGTTAAAGTTTATATCGCTAACCGATAGCAGTGTTTCACAAGATTTTAAGATTGTTATTACCCTTGACAAAGAAAGAAAGGTTATTGCCATTGAAGATAACGGCATAGGCATGACTGATAAAGATTTAGAAAAGAATCTTGGAACTATTGCTGAAAGTGGTACTTTGGCGTTTAAGAAAGAAAACAGCGATAAGACTGAAAACGAACTTATCGGTCAGTTTGGCGTTGGTTTTTACTCTGCATTTATGGTGGCTGATAAACTTATAGTTTATTCTAAAGCGCACGGCAGTGACCTTGCTTATAAATGGGAAAGCAAGGGGGCTGAGGGTTACACCATTGAGCAAACCGATAAAACTCAAACGGGAACTAAAATTGAAATTTACTTAAAAGAAGACACAGAAGATTATAAATATTCTGACTTTTTAGATGAATATAAAATTAGCAGTTTAATTAAAGAGTATTCTGACTATATTCGTTATCCTATCGAAATGATGATGCCAACTACAAAGATGAAAGAAGGCTCATCACCAGAAAAGCCAGAATATGAACAAGTTATCGAAAAACAAATACTTAACAGCATGGTTCCACTTTGGAAAAAACCAAAATCGCAAGTTACAAACGATAACTTAAACGAGTTTTATCAAAACGAATTCCACGATTATCAGGCGCCACTAAAGAGCATTTATGCTAAGATTGAAGGCTCTGTAACATACGACACACTTTTATTCGTGCCACAAAAAGCACCTTATGATTATTTTTCTAAAGACTATAAAAAGGGTGTTAAACTATACTGCAACGGCGTTATGATTATGGAAAAGTGTGAAGAACTTATTCCTGATTATTTTGGTTTTGTTAAAGGTATTGTAGATAGCAGTGACTTAAGCCTTAATATCTCTCGTGAAATTTTGCAACAAGACAGGCAAGTTAAGGCCATTGCTGTAGGGTTAGAAAAGAAGATTTTAGCAGAACTTAAAAAGATGATGGAAGAAGACAAAGCGTCTTATCAAAAACTCTTTGCCGAATTTGGACTTTCTATTAAGTTTGGCGTATATGCTGGCTTTGGCATGAATAAAGATAAACTAAAAGACCTTTTGATGTTCTATTCTTCTAAAAAAGAGCAACTTGTTACTTTAAGCGAATATGTTAAAGATATGCAAGACGGACAAGAATTTATTTATTATGCTAGTGGCGAAAGTTATGAAAAGATTGATTCTCTTCCTAACATAGAGAAACTTAAAAACAAGGGCTATGAAGTGCTTTACTTCAAAGACGGCGTTGATGAGTTTGTTGCTAAAATTTTACTTGACTATGAAGGCAAGAAATTTAAGTCGGTTGCAGAACAAGATTTTTCAGTTGATAGCCAAGATGAAAAACAAGAATTAGAATGTAAAGAAAAGGAAAACAAACAACTTTTAGATGACATAACTGAAATGCTAAAAGATAAGGTTAAACAAGTTAAATTAACTTCTAACTTCAAAAACTATCCTGTTGCACTTTCTGCAAGTGGCGATGTTTCTATCGAAATGGAAAAGGTGTTTAATTCTATGCCAAACCAAGGACAAAAGGTAAAGGCAGAAAAGGTTTTGGAAATAAGTCTTGAGCACGGCATTTTGGATAGGTTAAAGAGCGTTCAAGAAGATAAAGAAAAACTTAAAAAATATGCTACAGTTCTATATGAACAGGCAAGACTTCTCGCTGGCTTAGATATTGAAAACCCAACCGAGTTTGTAAAGGCGTTTTCTGATATTATATAGTTCAAAATAGACTATAAACATAAATTAAACTTACCTATGAAAAAATAGGTAAGTTTTTTTAAAAATTTTTAAAAAACTACAAAAATTTTAAGTATTTTTTAATAATTGTATGCTAAAATGTATAAGAAATCATAACAATTTTAAGAATTGACTAATAAATCGTGTCTCGAGGGAACATTATGTTGCGTT
>JAZOMM010000147.1:0-15270 GCA_045653965.1 Christensenellaceae bacterium
AAAGAAATGCAATCTTAGTTAAGGGTGCAGTTCCAGGGCCTATCAAGGGAATCGTAACATTAAGAAACAGCGTTAAAGCGTAAGGAGAATAGTTATGCCAAATGTTAAATTGTATGATATGAAAGCAAAGGAAATCGGCACACTTGAATTATCTGACGCTTTGTTCAATCCTGAATATAATGAAGCTGTAATCCATCAAGCAGTAGTTGCAAGACTAGCAAACGAAAGACAAGGAACAAAAAGCACATTAACACGTAGTGAAGTTCGTGGTGGTGGTGCAAAACCTTGGAGACAAAAGGGAACAGGTAGAGCAAGACAAGGTTCTATCAGAAGCCCACAATGGATAAAGGGTGGCGTTGTATTCGCACCTAAGTCAAGAGATTTCTCTAAGAAGATGAACAGCAAGGCAAAAGCAGTAGCACTTCTTTCAGCACTTTCACAAAAGATAAGAGATGATGAAGTAATCTTTGTTGACCAAATTCAAGTTGCTCAACCAAAGACAAAAGAAATGGCTGCGTTCCTCAAGGCGTTCAACTTAGAAAAAACAGTATTACTTGTTATGGATAACAATGATGAAAGCGTTTTAAGAGCAAGTGCAAATATCGCAAAGATATCAACACTTCCTGTTGACCAAATCAACACATACGATGTAGTAAAAAATGCTAAAATCGTTATTTCTAAACAGGCCGTACAACAAATCGAGGAGGTCTATGGTAAATAATGGCTGCACGTGATATTATAATTAAACCGCTTCTTTCAGAAAAGAGTTATGCGGGCATTAAAGATAAGAAATATAGTTTTGTAGTTGCAAAAAATGCAAACAAAACAGAAATTAAACTCGCTATCGAAGAAATTTTCGGCGTAAGCGTTGAAAAGGTAAACACAGCAATCGTTAGTGGCAAGTTGAAAAGACAAGGCAAATACGAAGGTTATACACCAGACTATAAGAAAGCCATTGTTCAACTTAAACAAGACAGTAAGTCGATAGAGTTCTTCGATTCATTGTCATAATTATTCGGAGGGTAGATAAATGGCTATTAAAAGATATAAACCGACTTCATCAGCTCGTCGTTTTATGACAGTAAGTGCATTTGATGAAATTACGGCTAAGAAACCAGAAAAATCTCTTTTGGAAGACCAAAGAAAGAGTGGTGGTAGAAACTCTCAAGGTAAAATAACTGTTCGCCATATTGGTGGTGGTAATAGAAGAAAATATCGTATCATCGATTTCAAGAGAATGAAAGATGGTATTCCAGCAACAGTTAAGAGTGTTGAATACGACCCAAACCGTAGTGCAAACATCGCTTTACTTTACTATGCAGATGGTTCAAAGACATATATCCTTGCACCAGTAGGCTTAAAAGTAGGCGACAAAGTTATGAGTGGTCCAACTGCTGATATTAAAGCAGGTAACGCACTTGCACTTAAAGATATTCCTGTAGGTACAATGGTACACAACATTGAAATGCAACCTGGTAAGGGTGGCCAAATTGCAAGAGCAGCTGGTATGAGCGCTCAAATCATGGCAAGAGATGAAAAATATGTAACACTCAAGATGCCAAGTGGCGAAATGAGATACATTCTTGCAACATGTAAAGCAACAATCGGTCAAGTAGGCAATGTTGAACATGAAATTATTAGGATTGGTAAGGCAGGTAAAACAAGATACTTAGGTATTCGTCCTTCAGTTCGTGGTGTTGTAATGAACCCATGTGATCACCCACACGGTGGTGGTGAAGGTAAGTCACCTGTTGGTATGCCTGGTCCTGTTACTCCTTGGGGCAAACCTGCTCTTGGTTATAAGACAAGAAAGCATAAAAAAGCCTCTAACAAACTTATTATTACAAGGATAAATTAAGGAGAGCGACATGAGTAGAAGTGTTAAAAAAGGTCCTTATGTAGAACCTAAACTCTTAAAGAGAATTGAAGAATTAAACGAAAAGAACGAAAAGAAAGTTTTGAAGACTTGGTCAAGATCATCAACAATATTCCCACAAATGGTAGGACATACTGTTGCTGTCTATGACGGAAGAAAACATGTTCCAGTATATATGACAGAAGATATGGTAGGATGCAAACTCGGTGAGTTCGCACCAACAAGAACCTTCAAGGGACATGCTGGTACAGAAAAGTCATCTGGTGGCAGATAGGAGGCGTAAAATGGCTAAGAATATGAGAGAAAAAACTGCACGTATTGCAGAAAATAAAGATAGACGCCCAAGGGCTGTTGCAAAGCACATTAGAATTTCACCATATAAGGTAAGAGTAGTGCTTGACATCATCAGAGGCAAGAGTTATACACAAGCAGTTGCAATTTTGGAAAACACACCAAAGTCAGCATCAGAACCAATTAAAAAGGTTTTAATGTCTGCTGCTGCAAATGCTGAAAACAATCTCGGTATGAGCAAAGACAACTTGTTTGTTGCTGCTTGTTTCGCAGACCAAGGCCCAACGCTCAAGAGAGTTATGCCAAGAGCACAAGGTAGAGCGTTTAGAATTTTGAAGCGTACAAGTCACATTACAGTGATTTTGGATGCTAAGGCTTAGGAGGAACAATAATGGGACAAAAAGTTAATCCACATGGTTTAAGAGTTGGCGTTATCAAAGATTGGGATTCTCAATGGTTTGTTGAAAAGAAAGATTTTGCTGCAAACATTAAAGAAGATAACGAAATTCGTAATGTGTTAAAAAAGAAATACTATCAAGCAGCAATCAGTAAGATTGTAATCGAAAAGGCTGCAACAAAAATTACAATAACAATTTTTACAGCACGTCCAGGCGTTCTTATTGGTAAGCAAGGTAGTGAAATTGAAGTAATCAAAAAGACAGTATCAAAAATCTGCGCAGGCAAACAAATTTCTGTAAACATTTCAGAAGTTAAGAAAGCCGATGCAGACGCTCAACTCGTTGCTGAAGGAATTGCAACACAACTTGAAAAGCGTGTATCATTCAGAAGAGCAATGAAGCAAGCAATTGGCAGGTCAATGAGAAGTGGCATCAAGGGTGTAAAGGTAATGGTAAGTGGTAGACTTGACGGTGCAGAAATTGCAAGAAGTGAAGGATATCACGAAGGTTCAATTCCTCTACAAACATTGAGAGCAGACATTGACTATGGCTTTGCAGAAGCGCATACAACTTTCGGTGTAATCGGTGTTAAATGCTGGATATATAAAGGCGAAGTAATCGGCGCACCTAAGAAGAAAAATGAAGGAGGCGAAGCTTAATTATGTTAATGCCTAAAAGAGTAAAGAGAAGAAGAGTACATCGTGGCAGAATGACTGGCAAATGTACTAAAGGTAATAAGATAGCATACGGCGAATACGGTTTAGTAGCAACCGAACCAGGTTGGATTAAATCAAACCAAATCGAAGCAGCCCGTGTTGCTATGACAAGATTTATTAAGCGTGGTGGTAAGGTATGGATTGACATATTCCCACACAAGCCAGTAACAAAGAAACCTGCTGACAGCCGTATGGGTAGTGGTAAAGGTTCAGTTGAATTCTGGGTAGCAGTAGTAAAACCAGGTAGAGTATTGTTCGAAATGGCAGGCGTACCTGAAGATATTGCAAAAGAAGCTATGCGTCTTGCTGGACACAAACTTCCTGTTAAAACAAAGTTTGTGAAAAAGGAAGCTGAAGTAGCACAAGAAATAAAAGAAGAAGGCGGTGAAGGTTAATGAGAACGAAAGAACTTCACGAATTAACGGTTGACGAATTGAATATTAAACTAAAGGAACTCTCAGAAGAGTTGTTTAACCTTCGTTTCCGTCACGCAATAGGACAGTTAGAAAACCCTGCATCTCTTAAAACTTGCAAGAAAGACATTGCAAAGGTTAAAACACTTTTAAGAGAAAGAGAACTTGGTGCTAAGGCGTAGGAGTAAGAGAATATGGAAAGAAATTTAAGAAAAGAAAGAGTAGGTATAGTTGTATCCGACAAGATGGACAAGACAGTAGTTGTTGCCATCGAAGAAAAGGCAAAACAACCTTTATACAAGAAAACTATTAAGAAAACTCATAAATTCAAAGCACACGACGAAATCAATCAATGCGGTGTTGGCGATAAGGTTTTAATCGCTGAAACAAGAAAATTGTCAAAAGACAAGAACTGGCGCGTTGTTGAAATTATCGAGAAGGCTAAGTAAGGAGGCGCGCAATGATACAACCACAATCAAGATTAAAAGCAGCTGACAACTCAGGCGCAAAAGAATTGATGTGCATTAGAGTATTAGGTGGCTCATTTAGAAGAACCGGTAACATCGGTGATGTAATCGTTGCAAGCGTAAAAACTGCTACACCTGGTGGCGCAGTTAAGAAGGGCGACGTTGTAAAGGCAGTTATCGTTAGGTCAACAAGTGGCGTTAGAAGAAAAGATGGCACATACGTTCGTTTTGATGAAAACGCAGCAGTAATTATTGACAACCAAAAACAACCAAGAGGTACACGTATCTTTGGGCCTATCGCAAGAGAACTTAGAGATAAAGACTACATGAGAATTATCTCACTTGCACCTGAAGTGTTATAAGGAGAACAAAAATGAAAGTTAAAAAGAACGATACAGTTTTAGTTATAACAGGTAAAGATGCTGGCAAAACTGCAAAAGTATTAACAGCACTTCCTAAGTCAAATAAAGTAATCGTTGATGGCATGAATGTTCAAAAGCAACACAAAAAGGCAAGAAGTGCACAAGAAGTTAGTGCAATTCAAAACCAAGCAGGTCCAATTGATGTATCAAATGTAATGGTAGTTTGCCCAGTTTGCAACAAAGCAACGAGAATTTCTTATGCTATTGAAGGCGACAAGAAAGCACGTATTTGTAAAAAATGTGGTGCTGTAGTAGACTTTAGTAAGGAAGCAAAAGAAGTTAAAAAGGCAACAAAAAGAAAAACAAAGAAAACTGCAGAAACTGCAGATGCACAATAATGTAGGGAGGTAAACAATAATGGCAGAAGCAAACAGAATTAAAGCATTATATGACCAAACAGTTATCCCTGCAATGGTTAAAAAGTTCAACTATGGCAACATTAACCAAGTGCCAAAACTTGTAAAGATAACAATCAACGCAGGTTTAGGTGACATTAAAGATAACTCCAAGAGCATTCAAATTGCGCAAAAAGAGTTAGAACAAATCGCTGGACAAAAGCCAATTTTGACAGTTGCAAAGAAATCAGTTGCAAACTTCAAAGTTAGAGAAGGACAAAGCGTAGGTATGAAGGTTACACTTCGTGGAACAAGAATGTATGAATTCTTTGATAAATTCATTTCAATCGCACTTCCAAGAGTAAGAGACTTCCGTGGCGTTTCAACAAAGTCTTTTGACGGTAGAGGAAACTACTCAATGGGCGTAAAAGAACAATTGATTTTCCCTGAAATTTCATATGACCAAATCGAAAAGGTAAGGGGATTCGATATTTGTATTACTACGACGGCTAACACCGATGAAGAAGCAAGAGAATTGCTTTCAATGCTCGGTATGCCTTTCGCAAACAAGTAAGGTAAAAGGAGTTAAAAAATGGCTAAAAAAGCAATGATTAACAAGCAGCAAAAGCCTGCTAAATTTTCCACCAGAGCCTACACAAGATGTAGCATTTGTGGTCGTCCACACGCTGTACTAAGGAAATATGGTATTTGCCGTATTTGTTTTAGGAACTTGGCTTACAAAGGTCAAATTCCTGGTGTTAAGAAGGCAAGTTGGTAAAGGAGGATAAAAGAAATGACAGACGTTATTGCAGATATGCTTACAAGAGTTAGAAATGCTCTTAATGCAAAGCATGAAACAGTTGAAATTCCTGCATCCAATACAAAGAAAGCAATTGCAGATATTCTTCTTAAAGAAGGTTATATCTCTAATGTAGAAATTATTGAAGGTGTACAGGGCACAATTAAAATTACCCTTAAATATGAAGGTAATAAGAAAGTTATTACAGGTCTTAAGAGAGTTAGTAAGCCAGGTCTTAGAGTATATGTTGGTGCTGATGAAATTCCACAAGTACTCGGTGGCTTAGGTATTGCAATTCTTTCAACAAGCAAAGGTATAATGACAGGTAAGCAAGCAAAACTTGCTCGCCAAGGCGGGGAAGTTCTCGCTTATGTTTGGTAGGAGGTATTAAATTATGTCAAGAATAGGAAATGCACATATTACTATCCCTGCTGGTGTAACAGTAGTTGCACAAGATAACATTTTAACAGTTAAGGGCCCAAAAGGCACATTAACACAAGCATACGACCCAATCATTACACCAAATGTTGAAAACAACGAAATCGTTTTCACAAGAGCAAACGATTTAGGTCCAACAAAAGCAAAACACGGTTTATACAGAGCACTTTGCGCTAACATGGTAAAAGGTGTTACAGAAGGTTTCAAAAAGAGCCTTATCGTAAATGGTGTAGGTTGGAAGGTTGCTAAACAAGGCAAGAAAATTGTAATGAACATCGGCTTCAGCCACCCAGTTGAAGTTGAAGAAATTGACGGCATCACACTTGATTGTCCATCACAAACTGAAATTACAGTAAGTGGTATCGACAAAGAAAAAGTTGGTCAATTTGCAGCAATTATCAGAGGTTATAGAGAACCAGAACCATATCACGGATACGGAATTCGTTACAGCGATGAACTAATCGAAAGAAAGGTTGGTAAAGCTGCTGGTGCAAAAGGCTAAGATTTAAAGGGCTTTTAGTGGACGCACTTGAAGTTTAGTGCGTCTGCTGAGTGCGTTTTAATAAACGCGAAAAGTTATTAAACAGGAGTAAAACTATGATTACAAAAATCAATAAAAATCAAGACAGATTAAAAAGACATAAGAGAGTTAGAGCGAAAGTTAAGGGCACAGCAGAAGCACCAAGACTTTCAGTATATAGAAGTTTAACACATATCTATGCTCAACTTATCGATGATGTAAACGGAAAAACCTTAGTCACAGCTTCAACACTTGACAAGGAAATCAAAGGAACTTTTGAAGGCAAAGACAAGAAGGCTCAAGCATATGCTGTTGGTGAACTTCTTGCAAAGAAGGCAAAGTCAAAGAAGATAAGCGCAGTTGTTTTTGACAGAGGTGGTTATCTTTATACCGGTCGTGTAGCTAGCTTAGCAGATGGCGCAAGAAACGGTGGCTTAGAATTCTAATAAAACAAGGAGAAAACAAAATGGCAAGAGAAAATAGTAGAGCACCAAGAAAAGCAGAAGAAAATGACGGATTAGTTAAAAAGTTAATTTGCGTTAATCGTGTCACAAAAACTGTTAAAGGTGGTAGAAATATGAGATTTGCTGCACTCGTTGTCGTTGGAGACGGCGCAGGCAAAGTTGGTTGCGCAATGGGTAAAGCAAAGGAAGTTCCAGAAGCAATAGATAAGGCAACAGCAAGAGCAAAGAAAAACATGTTCAAAGTTGCACTTAAAAACACAAGTATTCCACACGAAGTACTTGGAAGATTTGGCAGTGGTTTAGTTCTTATGATGCCAGCTGAAGAAGGTACCGGTGTTATCGCCGGTGGTCCTGTTCGTGCAGTTATGGAAGCAGTAGGTATCACAAACATTAGAACAAAGTCACACGGAACAAACAACAAAATCAATTGCGTTAAGGCAGCACTTGCTGGTCTTAAGTCATTGAGAACAGCAGAAGAAATTGCAGCAATTCGCGGTAAGTCCGTTGAAGAAGTTAACGGTTAAGGAGGGTACTTTTATGGCAAAAGCAAAGAAAGCAGAATATGCACAAATAAAAGTGACACTTGTTAAAAGCACAATTGCATGTTTACCTCAACATAAAAAAGTTGTAGAGGCATTAGGACTTAAAAAGATTAATTCTTTCCGTATTCACGAAGAAAACCCATGCATACTTGGTATGATTAAGAAAGTTGGTTATCTTTTGAAAGTAGAAAAGATTTAAGCATAATTTAAGTTTACTAAATTAAGGAGTAATAAAATGAGATTAGGTGAATTAAGTCCAGCCATTGGTTCAACAAGAGAAACAAAGAGACTCGGTAGAGGTATTGGTTCAGGTCTCGGCAAGACAAGTGGTAAAGGACATAAAGGACAATGGGCAAGAAGTGGCGGTGGCGTTCGTCCAGGATTTGAAGGTGGTCAAATGCCTTTAATCAGAAGAGTTCCAAAGCGTGGCTTCAACAACCATTTCAAAAAAGTATATAGTATTGTAAATCTTTCTGTATTAGAAGGATTTGAAGCAAACTCAGTAGTGGATATGGAAGTTCTTAACGAAAAAGGACTTATCAAGGTTATCAAGGGCAGTATCGGCTTAAAAGTATTAGGCAATGGTACATTAACAAAGGCTCTTACAGTTAAAGCAGCAAGTTTTTCAGCATCAGCAAAAGATGCAATTGAAAAAGCTGGTGGAACAGTTGAACAAATTTAATACCCACTAACATTAAGGAGGGCAAAATGTTTCAAACAATAATAAATGCGTTTAAGATAAAAGAAGTAAGAAACAAGATTTTAATAACAATCGCATTAATCTTCGTATATAGATTAGGTTGTTATGTTCCAGTACCAGGCGTAACAGCATTTACTGGTTTAGAAAATTATTCTTTCTTACAAATCATGAACGCCGTATCAGGAAGTGCACTTCAATATGGTACATTTTTTGCTATGGGTATCGGACCTTATATTAACGCATCAATTATAATTCAACTTTTATCTGTTGGTATTCCAGCACTTGAAAGATTGAGTAAACAAGGCGAAGAAGGTAGAAGAAAGATAAATTCTTACACAAGACTTTTAACACTCTTCCTCGCAATTGCGCAAGCGATTGGTATTTTGGTCACTTTTGGTGAAGAAGGTATCAATTTTAACCAATTATTTGGTGGTGAAGGTTTTTCACAATTCTTAAGTTATGCATTTTTAGTAATTGTTTATACAGCAGGTGCTGCACTAACAATGTGGATAGGCGAAAGAATCACAGACTATGGTGTTTCAAACGGTATTTCACTTTTAATTTTTGCAGGTATCTTATCATCAGCTGGTACAGCAATTTACACAATGATAACTGGTTTATTTGTTGAAGCAACAGCACTCACATCAATGTGGCAACTTATTGGCTTTGTACTCGTTGCAATCTTAATTTTCGGTGCAATCGTTACTGTTGACAGTGCTGAAAGGAAAATTCCTGTTCAGTATGCAAAGCAAGTTAAGGGCAGAAAGATGTATGGTGGTCAATCAACACATATTCCAATCAAAGTAAATGCATCAGGCGTTATGCCATTGATTTTCGCATTTTCTATCTTAAGCTTCCCAGATTTAATCGTTAACCTACTTGGTTGGCCAACATCTTGGTGGTCAAGAAATGTCGGAACTCAAAGCTGGCTCTATGTTGTATTACTTTGCTTATTGATATTGTTCTTCTCTTATTTCTATAATCAAATTCAGTTTAACCCTGATGATATAAGTAAGAGTATTCAAGGCAATGGTGGTTTTATTCCAGGAACAAGACCTGGTAAGCCTACAGCAGACTACCTAAAAAGAGTTTCAAATAGAATTACACTTTTTGGTGCAATATTCTTAGCACTCTTAGCATTGATTCCAACAATTATCTTTAAAGCAATCGGTGGCATGGGCTTAGCAAACGTATTTACAGCAACAGGACTGTTAATTATTGTTTCAGTTGCTCTTGAATTTGAACAAGCATTGCAATCACAAATAATGATGAAAAATTACAAAGGGTTTTTGAAATAATTAGCGTTATGAAAATAATATTACTTGGCGCACCTGGTAGTGGTAAAGGAACGCAAGCTAGTTTAATTACTGAAAAATATAAATTACCACACATATCAACAGGCGAAATCTTTAGGGAAAACATAAAAAATCAAACACCGCTTGGCGTTAAAGTAAAAGAAGTTATGGACTCTGGTAATTTGTGTCCAGACGATTTAACAATTGAAATTGTTAAAGATAGATTATCTAAAGAAGACTGCAATGGTGGATATATGTTAGATGGCTTTCCAAGAAATCTAACACAAGCCAAAGCACTTGATGAATTTTTAGCACCTGACATTGTTATTAACATTGATGTTGATATTAAAAAGATAGAACACAGAATCGTGGGCAGAAGAAGTTGCCCTAAATGTAAGGGTTCGTTCCATATAGACTATATTGGAAACACTGACATTTGCCCAGACTGTGGTGCTAAACTTGTCATAAGAAAAGATGATAATGCAGAAACGGTTAGAGAAAGACTAAATGTTTATCAAAATCAAACATCACCACTTATTGAATATTATAGTTCACAAAACAAACTTTGTTCTGTAAATGGTAATCAAGAAATTGATGATGTTTTTAGCGAGATTGTAAAGGTTTTAGGTTAAATGATTACTATTAAAACTGATGCCGAACTTAATTGCATGCGAGAAAGTGGAAGACTTACTAAAAATGTTTTAGAACTTCTTGGCAAATCAATAAGAGTAGGTATGACTACAAAAGAACTCGATAAAATTGCTTTTGATTATATCAAGTCATGTGGAGCAACCCCATCGTTTTTGGGGTATGGTGGATATCCAGCATCTATATGTGCTTCAATTGATGAGATGGTTGTGCATGGCATACCGAGTGATGAAACAATAATAAAAGATGGGCAAATTGTGTCTATTGATGTTGGTGTCATTTACAATGGTTGGCATGGTGATGCAGCAAGAACATTTATGGTAGGAAACGTGTCCGAAGAAAAGAAAAGGCTTGTTAAAGTAACTGAAGAATGTTTCTTCAAAGCGATAGAGCACTTAAGCGATGGTTCGCCACTCGGCAACATTGGATATAATGTTCAAACGCACGCAGAAAGCAACGGATATTCAGTTGTTAGAGCACTTGTTGGTCATGGTATCGGCAGAGAAATGCACGAAGACCCATCAGTGCCAAACTATGGCAAGAAGGGAACGGGTATTCGCCTTAAAAAAGGTATGGCAATAGCCATAGAACCTATGATAAATATGGGCACTTACCAAGTGGATTTCTTAAGAGACGGTTGGAGCGTTGTCACACGTGATAGACTTCCATCAGCGCATTACGAAAACACTGTTGCAATAACAGACAATGGTGTTGAGATTTTAACACTTTAGGTAATACAATGAATAGACCTATTCAAGTTGGTGATTTGGTTATTTCATTAACGGGGCGAGATAAAGGAAAATGTTTTTTGGTCATTGAGTCGTCAAAAACGAGAGTTAAGATAGTTGATGGCAAAACACATAAACTAAACAGCCCTAAAACCAAAAATATAAAACATGTTAAACAAATATTAACTGCAAACTTAAAAGAGTTTGTAGAAAATATAAAACAAGGCCATAAAGTTTCAAACAAAAAATTATATAAACAAATAAAGGCCAAAAAACAAAAATTACAGGAGGATTAAGTTTGTGTCAAAGGACGATGTTATAGAAACCGAAGGCGTGATAGTAGAAGCGTTACCAAATGCAACATTCACGGTTAAATTATCTAACGGACATATTATAACGGCTTATATTTCAGGAAAATTGCGTATGCATTACATCAAGATTATACCTGGTGATAGCGTAAAACTAGAGATGAGCCCTTATGATTTGACAAAGGGTAGAATAATTTGGCGAAGCAAAAACTAAAAACATAAACGAATTCCAAAGGAGATATCAAAATGAAAGTAAGACCATCTGTAAAGCCTATGTGCGACAAATGTAAAGTAATCAAAAGAAACGGAAAAGTAATGGTAATTTGTTCAAAGAACAAGAGCCATAAACAAAGACAAGGTTAATAGCCACTATAATTAGCCCAAACGGGTTAAAGGAAAACTAAGCGAAAAAAGAAACGAGTAGCATCATTCCAAGCGAAAGTCTTTTTAGCATTGACATAGATAAAACAAAAAATAACAAATAAGGAGAAATTGTTAATGGCACGTATAGCCGGCGTTGATTTGCCTAATAACAAAAGAGTTGAAATCGGTTTAACATACATTTATGGAATCGGACTCACAACGGCAAAGAAAATTATCAGTGAAACGGGTATTAACCCAGATACAAGAGTAAAAGATTTGAGCGAAAGCGATGTAGCTAAACTCAGAGAATATATCGAACACAACCTTCGTGTAGAAGGTGACCTTCGTAGCGAAGTAAGCCTAAATATCAAGAGATTGATAGAAATCGGTTGCTATCGTGGTGTTCGCCACAGAAAGAGCCTTCCAGTTCGTGGACAAAGCTCAAAGAGAAATGCGAGGACAAGAAAGGGTCCACGTCGTACCGTTGCTAAAAAGAAAACGGCAACTAGATAATGGAGGTGACGTAAAATGGCAGCAGTAAAGAAAGTAGTTAAAAAGCGTAAAGACGCTAGAAAAGTTGACAAAGGACAAGTACACATTCAAGCGTCATTCAATAACACATTGGTAACAATTACCGATATGCAAGGTAACACAGTATCTTGGTCAAGTGCAGGAAGTCTTGGATTTAAGGGTTCAAGAAAGAGCACACCATTTGCAGCACAAATGGCAGCAGAAGCAGCAGGAAAAGTTGCAAGAGACCAAGGAATGCGTTCTGTAGAAGTTTATGTAAAGGGCCCAGGTGCAGGTAGAGAATCTGCAATTCGTGCACTTACAAACTGTGATATGGAAGTTACACTTATTCAAGATGTATCACCAATCCCACACAACGGATGCAGACCACCTAAAAAGCGTAGAGTATAATGGAGGAAAGATAAATGGCTAAATATACAGAATCTAAATGTCGTTTATGCAGACGTGAAGGTGCAAAATTGTTCTTGAAAGGCGAAAGATGCTTTAAGGGTACATGTGCATTTGAAAAGAGACCAGTTGCTCCTGGTCAACACGGCATGGGCAGAAAGAAAATTTCTGAATACGGTTTACAACTTCGTGAAAAGCAAAAATGTAAGAGAATTTATGGCGTACTTGAAGGTCAATTCAGAACTTACTATGAAAAGGGTGATAGAATGAAGGGTATCACCGGTGAAAACATGCTTTCACTCTTAGAAAGAAGACTTGATAACGTTATCTACAGAATGGGTATCGGTTCATCAAGAGCACAAGCTCGTCAACTCGTTACACACGCACACTTCACAGTAAATGGTAAAAATGTAAACGTTGCATCTTTTAGCGTTAAAGTTGGTGATGTAATTGCAGTTAAAGAAAGCAAGAAAGACAACAAGTATTTTGCAGAAATTAAGCAAATGAAAGTTGGCACAATGCCAAAATGGTTAGAATTCGACCCAGAAACTCTTACAGGTAAGATTTTAGCACTTCCAACAAGAGAAGATGTAGATGTTCAAATCGCTGAACACATGATTGTCGAATTATATTCTAAATAATTAAAAAATAAAATAATAATAAATTTTCGATGGATTTTTGCAGGGGGAAAGTTAAGGTTTTCCACGCTTTGACAAGAATTCCTGCAATCATCTATATCGAAACTATTTTTTAGGAGGAATTTTCTTATGATGGAAATTGAAATGCCAAAAATAGCAGTGGAAGAAAGTGAAGATAGAAGCTACGCAAAAATCGTAGTAGAACCTTTAGAAAAGGGTTTTGGTCTAACTCTCGGCAATGCACTTAGAAGGATTTTATTGTCAGCACTACCAGGTGTAGCAATCAAAAACATTAAGTTTGCAGAAGATTTAGCAATTAAGCACGAATTCTCTGCTGTACCAAATGTAAAAGAAGATGTGACAGAAATCATACTTAACCTTAAATGCGTTGCATTTAAATCCACAAGCATGGACAAAGATTATGTAACGACAATCAAACTCGTTAAAGAAGGTCCAGCAGTAGTTAAAGCAGGTGATATAATCTGTGATGCAGACTTAGAAGTTTTGAATCCAGACCAATACATTTGCACTGTAGACGATGGTGGAAGAATTGAACTTGAATTAACAGTTGGCAGAGGTCGTGGCTATGAAGGCGCAGACGAACACAAAACTGATATTATTGACAACATTGCAATCGATAGTATCTACACACCTGTTAAAAAAGTAAGCTATAATGTATCAGCAACTCGTGTTGGACAAAGTGTTGACTTTGATAAATTAACACTTGAAGTAACAACAAACGGTGCTTTCTCAGGTAGAGACATCGTAAGCCTTGCTGCAAAGATTATGGAAGAACACATTAAAATGTTTGTTTCTTTATCAGAAATTGGAAATATTGGAATCTTGGTTCCACCAGAAGAAGATAAGAAAATCAAGATTTTAGAAAAGACTATCGAAGAAATGGATTTATCAGTTCGTTCATATAACTGCTTAAAGAGAGCAAATATTCACACGGTAGAAGATTTAACTAAAAAGACCGAAGAAGATATGCTTAAAGTCCGTAATTTAGGTAAGAAATCACTTGACGAAGTTATTTTCAAACTCGAAAGTTATGGCTTAAAATTACAGGACAAGGAGGACTAAACAATGGAAAGAAAATTGGGCGTTAATGCTACACAAAGACTTGCACTTATAAAGAATCAAGCATCTGCTTTATTATGGCACGGTAAAATTGAAACAACACTTGCAAGAGCAAAAGAAGTTGCAGCTTATGCTTCAAAGATTATAACACTTGCTGTTAACACTTATGAAGACATCGTTGAAACAGAAGTTAAAGTTACTGATGCTAAGGGTAAAGAAACAACAAAGACTCTTATTAAAGATGGCACAAAGAAACTCAATGCAAGAAGAAAGATTATGACATTAGTAAACGACTTGCAAGAAGTTAAGGGCTTTAAAGAAAGCAAACCTGAATTCAAAAAGAGAACAAAGGCTATCAAATATCCACTTATTGAAAAGATTTTTGACGAATATGCACCAAAGTATGCAACTCGTAAAGAAGAAAAAGGTCAAGGTGGCGGATACACAAGAATTTATAAACTTGGTGTTCGTAAGGGCGATGCTGCTGAAATGGCAATTCTTGAATTAGTTGACTAATTAAAAATAATAACCACGCAAATTGCGTGGTTATTTTTTTATGCTTTTTTCTTAAAATTATAACTTAATCTTCTGTTATATCTTAGTTATATCTTTAATATAGTGTAAATACAATATAGTATGACATTATATAACCTTTTAGATGGTCAAACTGCAAAAATAGTATCCTTAAATAATAACTTAAAAACGAAAAATCGGCTTTTAAGACTTGGTGTTGTTGAAGGGGTAAGAATTATAGTTGTTAGAAAGGCCATCTTTAATGGACCAATTCAAATAAAAGTAAGGGATTTTTGTTTGGCGATAAGAAAACAAGACGCCGATAAAATTGTTGTGAGATATGACTGAAATTGCTTTAATAGGAAGCCCAAATTGTGGCAAAACAACGCTGTTTAACG
>JAZOMM010000148.1:0-1793 GCA_045653965.1 Christensenellaceae bacterium
CCTTTTGTGCAAACTCCATACAATTCCACTCGCATCTACCACAAGTTGGGCAAGCGATTATCTTTACGCCGTCATATAGGTCAAGCGCAGATAGTATTGAACGGCCTGCTATAACTTCTCTCATTGTATCAGCAGATAAACTAACCCTTATGGTATCCCCTATGCCCTTTAAGAGTAGTGCACCTATACCTATAGCGTTTTTAATAACGCCATTATACTCTGTGCCTGCTTCGGTTATGCCGATATGAAGTGGATAATCGGTTTTTGACGCAACGTATTCATAAGCCTTAACTGCAAGGTTTACGTCCGATGCCTTTACCGATATAACTATATCTTCAACACCATATTTTTCAAGTAGTGCAACGTTTTTCAAAGCACTTTCACCAAGCGAAATTTCGCTTTTGCCATATTTATTTAAAAACTCTTTTTCTATGCTTCCTGTATTTGCCCCAACTCTAACAGGTATTTTTGCGCTCTTTAACGCCATAGCAACTTCTTTTACATTTTGCTCTGAACCGATATTGCCTGGGTTAATTCTAATCTTATCAGCACCACCATCTATAGACTTTAGTGCAAGCCTGTAATCAAAGTGGATATCTGCAACAAGTGGCACACCTGTGCGCTCTTTTACCACCCTAAACGAACTTGCATCCTTTTCATCAAGCACTGAAAAACGCATGATGTCAAGCCCTTCTTCTTTTAAACGCAAGCATTCTGCAACTGCATTTTCGATATCCGAAATCTTGCGTGTTGACATCGATTGAATTTTTATTCTTTCCCTGCCACCGATAATGGTGTTACCTATATAAACTTTTTTACTCATAAATTTATTATATCATAACTTTTTTTAATTGTAAAGAAAATATGTAAATGCAAAATCTTGAAAATTCAATGCTAAAGTTAGGTTTATTTTAAAGAAAAAAGAGAGAAAATTAAAAATTTTTTTAGTAATTTTCTCCCTTTAATTTAACTTATAGTCCTGCTCTATATTTATAATAAAGAGCCGTCTGTTCGTAATAAAAATCAAGATACATCATCAGTTCTTTATCTGCAAGAAAACTTTGATATGCAGTTAGTGGTTCTAAGGTGTCATAATATGCAGTAATGCAAGTTATAACATCTGCAAAATAGCCCATTTCTACAAGTTGGTCTTTTGTATATTCGGCTGCCTTAACATCTAAATATCTAAGATATAAACTACATTTTGTTTCTTTTATAGAGTTTGAAAAGCGTTGTTCTTTTTCATCTAAACTGTTGTTATACTTAAAAACTTCTATTCTCTTTTTTTCTCTTTCATCTTTTAGTTCAATAAACTTTTTTTGTATTTCCTCAGCATGAATATCGCTAAAATATTCATTGCTATTTGAAAGGTCTGAGTTTAATAACTCTATCTCTGCGCTGTAGCCTGCAATTTTATCATTTTTTTCTTGCATTAAACTTGCTAATTTTTGGTTTTTGCTGTCTTCTAGTTGCGCTGTTTTATCAACTATTACAGATGAGTTCAATAGTCCATATTTCAATACTTGCTCATTGACTTTTAAAATGCTGTCATCATATAGTTTGTTTATATTTTCCACTTCTTCAGCATAACTTTTTTCAATTATACTTAATTTTTCTTGTAATGCTATTATTTTAGATGAAATTTCGTTTTTATGTTTTTTTATCTCTCGCTCGTGTTCGGCTTTAAGCAAATTTTCGGCTTTTATCATTAAATCGGCGTCACTTTCATTTTCACACTCAAGTCGCTCTAACACAAGTTCTTCTAAAAGGGCCTCTTCATAACCCTGTTTCCT
>JAZOMM010000149.1:0-13226 GCA_045653965.1 Christensenellaceae bacterium
GACCAGCATTGAGAGCGATTTGTTTAAGTGGGGCTTGAACAGCCTTAAGAACGATACCAGCACCCGTCTTTTCATCGCCAGATAATGTTTCGATATAAGCGTATAATGCTTTCATTGTTGAAATAAGAGCGATACCACCACCTGGAACGATACCTTCTTGAACGGCAGCCTTAGTTGCGTTAAGAGCATCTTCTATACGGAGTTTCTTTTCTTTCATTTCAACTTCTGTTGCTGCACCAACGTTGATAACTGCAACGCCACCAGCGAGTTTAGCAAGGCGTTCTTGCAATTTTTCTCTATCGTAATCAGATGTTGTTTCAGCGATTTGTGCTTTGATTGCTTGTTTTCTTGCTTCGATAGCGTTAGGGTGGCCTGCGCCATTGATAATTGTTGTGTTATCTTTATCAACCTTAACTGTGCCTGCACGACCGAGCATATCCATTGTTACATCTTTGAATTCATAACCGAGTTCAGAAGAAATTACTGTGCCACCTGTTAAAATAGCGATATCTTCGAGCATAGCCTTTCTTCTATCGCCAAAGCCTGGTGCTTTAACAGCAACGCAGTTGAACACGCCTTTGAGTTTGTTTACAACGAGTGCTGCTAAGGCATCGCCTTCAACTTCTTCAGCAATGATTAAAAGTCTCATACCTTGTTGAGCGATTGGCTCGATTACAGGTAAAATTTCTTGGATAGCAGAAATCTTTTTGTCTGTGATTAAAATTACAGGTGATTCTAACACTGCTTCCATTTTGTCTGTGTTAGTAACCATATATGCAGAAGCATAACCCCTGTCGAATTGCATACCTTCAACAGTTGAAAGTTCTGTTTTCATTGTCTTTGATTCTTCGATAGTGATAACGCCGTCTTTACCAACCTTTTCCATTGCTTCTGAAATAAGTTCGCCAACAGTGTTATCTCCAGCAGAGATAGATGCAACTTGATTAATTCCGTTTTTGTCCTTTACAGGCTTAGAAATCTTTTTAAGTTCTTCTGTTGCAACAGCAACTGCGCCTGCGATACCTTTTTTAAGAATAACAGGGTTTGCGCCTGCAGCAACGTTTTTAAGACCTTCGCCAATCATTGCTTGTGCTAAGATAACAGCAGTTGTTGTGCCGTCACCAGCAACGTCGTTTGTCTTTGTTGAAACTTCTTTAACGATTGAAGCGCCCATATTTTCAAAAGCATCTTCAAGTTCGATTTCCTTTGCAATTGTCACACCATCGTTAGTGATGAGTGGTGCGCCAAACTTTCTGTCTAAAACTACGTTTCTACCCTTAGGTCCTAAAGTGATTTTAACTGTATCAGCAAGTGTATCCACACCCTTTTGGAGCGCCTTTCTTGCTTCTTCACCGTGTTTTAATTGTTTAGCCATTTTATTTCTCTCCTTATTCTACAATCGCCAAAATGTCGCTTTGACGAATAATTGTTAGTTCTTTGCCGTCAACTTTAAATTCACTGCCTGCATACTTTGAATATAAAATTACATCGCCTTCTTTAACTTGCATAACGATTTCTTTGCCATCAACAATACCACCTGGGCCAACAGCAATTATCTTTGCCATTTGTTGCTTTTCTTGTGATGCAGTTGGCAAATAAAAGCCACTTTGTGTTTTTTCTTGAATTTCCAAACTTTCAACAACTACTTTGTCGAACAATGGTTTAACCTTCATATATATACTCCTTAAACTTGATTTATTTGGTAATTTAGCACTCTCTTGGTTAAAGTGCTAACACTAATTATACACGACTAAAATTATTTGTCAATAGAATATGCCAACAAACACCAAAAAATTTTTAAATAATTTTAGGCTATTTTGTTTTTACGCTAAATTTATAAAAAATATTCTATAATTTTTATTTATCTGCCAAATTTTCTTAATAGATATTCTTTTAAGTCTTTATCAGACATTTGATTTTTTTGTTCTTTTTTCTTGTTTGCTTCAATTCTACCTTGCTTTCTTTCCTTATCGGTTTTGTTATTTGCCACTGCTATTCCGTTAGGAAGGTCTGCCGTTTTCATAGTGAGCGAAATTTTCTTCTTTACGGTGTCAACACCTAAAACCTTAACCTTAACTAAGTCGCCAACTTTTAAAACATCTGATGGGTGCTTAATATATCCATCGCTTATTTGAGAGATATGCACTAAGCCATCTTGATGCACGCCGATATCAACAAACACGCCAAAATCGATTACGTTTCTTACAGTGCCGTTTATTTCCATACCTTCTTTTAAATCGGCTAAATCCATTAAGTCACTTCTTAAAATTGGCTTTGGAAGGCTATCACGAATATCCCTGCCCGGTTTTAAGAGTTCGTTAACGATGTCGTTTAGGGTTGGTATACCTATTTCGCAAAACTCTGCCGTTTTTTCTATGCTCATTTTATTAATTCGGTCTTTAATATCACCGATTTTGCCATTTGCAACATCTTCTAAAGTATAGCCTGTAAAGTCAAGAAGTTTTTGCGTTGCTTTGTAACTTTCTGGGTGAACACCCGTGTTATCAAGCACGTTTCCACCAACAATTCTCAAGAAGCCTGCGCATTGCTCAAACGCTTTTGCGCCGAGTTTTTTAACCTTAAGTAAATCTTCTCTTTTACTAAAAGGCTTTTCTGCCCTATATTTAACAATCTCTTTTGCAATGCCCTTGTTTAGCCCTGCAACATAAGAAAGTAAACTTGGAGATGCAGTGTTAAGGTCCACGCCGACACTGTTAACGCAATCTTCAACAACGCCACCTAAAACTTCAGTGAGCCTTGCTTCTGGCATATCGTGTTGATATTGACCAACGCCGATTGATTTAACGTCAATTTTAATAAGTTCAGCAAGTGGGTCTTGAAGTCTTCTTGCGATAGAAACGGCACTTCTTTGTGCTGGCTCAAAGTCTGGGAATTCTTCTGCCCCGAGTTTACTTGCACTATAAACAGATGCACCTGCTTCGTTTACAACTGCATAAGAAAGGGCTAAGCCACTATCTTTAATAAGGTTTGC
Organism: Christensenellaceae bacterium; assembly: GCA_045653965.1. GTDB lineage: Bacteria > Bacillota > Clostridia > Christensenellales > Borkfalkiaceae > UBA1259. The sequence continues at coordinate 2,993 of JAZOMM010000149.1, forward strand.
AACAAAAATTTCCGATTCTTTACTTGCCGTGCCGTTACCTATTGAAATAATTGAAACATTGTGCTTTTTTATAAGTTTTAAAAGTGTTGCACTTGCTTCTTCAATCTTATTTTGTGGTGGGGTTGGGAACACGACAGCCGTGTCTAAAACGTTGCCTTCTGAGTCAATAACAGCAATCTTGCAACCCGTTCTATATGCTGGGTCTAAGCCCAAAATGGTCTTTCCTTTTAGTGGTGGTTGAAGCAAAAGTGGGCGAAGGTTAACTTCAAACATCTTTATTGCTTGCTCGCTTGCCTTTTCGGTAAGTTCACTTCTAACTTCCCTTTCAATTGATGGGAATATAAGTCTTGAATAAGCATCAGCACCTGCCGTGCCAACGATTTGGCCACACCTATCTTCATTTTTTACATAAACTTTAGTAATTTCATCAATAAAGTCTTGTGTCTCAACAACCACATTTACCTTTAAGCATTCTTCCTTTTCACCACGGTTGATTGCCAAAATTCTATGTGATGGGATTTTTTGGATTTTTTCGTTATATTCAGCATACATATCGTATGTTTTTGCATTTTCGTTTTCCAAAAGTTTGCAGGCTATAGCGCCTAAATCGAAAACCTTTTTTCTAAGCACTTTTCTAAGTTCAGCATCATCAGAAATCTTTTCTGCAATAATATCCGATGCACCAGCGATAGCACTTTCTATTGTTTCAACGCCCTTTTCTTGGTTTATAAATTCGCTTGCCTTTTTATCTAGGTCCACGCCTATATTTTGTTCTAATATAAACTCTGCAAGTGGCATAAGTCCCTTTTCGATAGCAACAGATGCCCTTGTCTTTCTCTTTTGCTTATATGGGCGATAAATATCTTCGGCTTCGGTTAAAGTTTCGGCAGAGCCAAGTGCAATCATAATTTCATCGGTCATCTTGCCTTGCTCGGTTATCGAGTCGACAATCTCTTGCTTTCTCTTATCTAAATTACCTAAATATTTAAGTCTATCTGCAAATTCCCTTAAAACTTGGTCATCACAAGAACCCGTTTGTTCTTTTCTATACCTTGCGATAAATGGAATTGTGTTGCCTTCTTCGATTAGTCTTATGATATTTGCCGAGTGTTCTACCTTTAGGTTAAATTCTTTGCTTAGTTTTAATGAATAGTCCATATTATACCTTTTTGCCTTTATTTTTTCTTATCTCTTTTACTATTTTTTCGTATCCGTTGTCTTTTGGAACATAATATTTCTTGCCAACAAGTTTATCTGGCAAATATTGTTGCTCTACATATCCACCATAGTTATGTGGGTATTTATAAAGCCCTTTTTTCTCTTTATCTTCTTTTGATGCAAACTCGTAATTTTTCAAGTGTGGTGGGATATTGTCGTCCTTTTCTTTAATAGCATCTTCTTTTGCCATTTGCATTGCTTCGACAACGCTGTTCGACTTTTCGGCTTCACACACATAAATTATCGCTTGAGATAGTGGGATAAGCCCCTCTGGAAGTCCTAACCTTTCAAATGCAAGCATTGCGTTCGTTGCGACCACTAATGCATTTGGGTCTGCCATTCCAACATCTTCTGCTGAGTGAACGATTAGCCTTCTTGCAAGTAAAAGTGGGTCACAACCACCCTGAATAAGCCTTTGCATATAATAAAGTGCTGCATCAGAGTCGCTTCCCCTTAAACTTTTACAAAAGGCCGAAAGTATATCGTAATATAAATTTTCATCATAAGACATCGCCTTTTGTTGAATAGATTCTTCGGCATCTTTTAAGGTGACAACTATCTTTCCTTCTTTATCAGGGCTTGTGGTCAAAACGGCAAGTTCTAAGGCGTTATAAGCAACCCTTAAATCGCCGTCAGCCATGCGAGCAATATGTAAAATAGCATCAGCATTAACCTCTGCATCATAATTGCCAAGTCCCTTTTCTTTATCTATAAGTGCCTTTTCTAATGCACCCACAATGTCGCTATCTTTTAGTTTTTTAAGTTCGAACACCCTACATCTAGAAACGATAGCAGGAGTCATTGATGCAAAAGGATTTTCGGTTGTTGAACCTATAAAAATAATATCCCCTTGCTCAATGGCTGGAAGCAAACTATCGCTTTGGGTTTTGTTAAACCTGTGGCACTCATCTAAAAGCAAATAGGTTTTTTTGCCATAAAGTTTTAAGTTTTCTTTTGCCTTTTCAACGACTTGCTTAACATCGCTAACGCCACTGCTAACGGCATTTAACTTTACAAAATTGTTGTTGGTGCTGTTTGCAATAATGTTTGCGAGTGTTGTTTTTCCACACCCCGGTGGCCCCCAAAAAATACAACTGCCAAGCCTATCTAATTTTATGGCACGTCTAAGAAGGCTTGTTTCTTTTGCAATATGTTCTTGCCCAACAAAATCCGAAAGGGTTTTTGCCCTCATTCTTTCTGCAAGTGGGATATTTGTTTTTGTGTTTTTTTCATTTAATATATCAAATAAATCCATAAAAATATTCTAACATATTCTATATTTTTTTTCAAGTCATAATACAATATATTATGGTTAAAAATATAAACACTTTATTTTCTATTACAATTTTCTTATCATTAATTGCAATTTCGATAATTTTATCGTTTGGGCGTGGTTTTTCTTTGCTTACCCTAGAAGGAATTTCTCTTTGGCTAGCCTTAATTCTCCCTGCAATGCTACCCTATTTTTTTATAACGGCAGTGCTATCTTCACTAAGCATAACAAGTAAAATTGCAAGTAGGTTTTCGCCACTTACAATAAGGCTTTTTAACACAAGTGGTGCTTGTGGATACGCTTTTTTTATGAGCCTTATTGCTGGATATCCAATAGGTGCAAAAATCGTTTGCGACCTAAGAGAAAGTGGAATTATAAGTGATAGCGAAGGGATAAGGGCATCAACCTTTTGCTCCACTTCTTCGCCTATGTTTTTAATAAATAGCGTTGGCGTGATAATGTTTAATAGCACGGCTTTTGGTTTGATTTTGCTTGTCAGCAATATTATTTCAGCACTAATTATAGGCATAATTTTTTCAAATTATAAAAAGGCAGATAAACCTATAAACAAACCTTTTATCTCTCGCCAAAAAATCGATAATATCTTATATGAAAGTGCCTATTCATCGGTGATTTCCGTGCTTGTTGTGGGCGTTATTATAACCATTTTTTATATACTTTCTTCTCTGCTTTTTCACTTTAATATTTTAACCCCAATAATCAAACTTTTCGCCCTAGTTTTAGGTGATTTTGAAAGTGCTAAAGCGTTAACCTTTGGACTTATTGAAAGCACTAGAGGGCTAAAAATTTTGTCCACACTACCCACCTGCACGCTCACGCTACCACTATGTGCTTTTATTTGTGGGTTTGGGGGACTTTCGGTGATAATGCAGTCGGTTGCTTACCTAAAAAAAGCAAAAATAAAGACTGCACCATTTATAAAAGCCAAACTTTTATGTGCAGTCATTAATTTTATTATTACATTTATTATTTGCCTAATTTTTCAGCCGATATAAACTCGCAAACAGCCTTTGGCAAATATTCGCTTGCATCACTATTTAAGTTCAAAATGTTTCTTATTGCACTTGAACTAATATGCACAAGTTCTTTTGGTGTTGGGATATAAATGGTTGTCATATCACTATACATATCCCTATTAAACCTTTCCATTGTCGTTTCATATTTATAATCGTCTATATCCCTTATGCCCCTAACGTTTACTTTAATTTCGTTTTTCTTCATAAAGTCAACAAGCATACCATCAAAACTTGCAATTTCAACACGACTATCATTGCCAACGGCAAGTGCTATCATTTTTTTGCGTGCATCTAAATCAAACATAGGCTTTTTATCTTGATTTACGCCAAGAGCCACAACAACCTTGTCAAACATCTCTAAACACTTTTCTATAACAAATGTGTGACCTATGGTTATAGGGTCAAATGTCCCTGCAAAAACACAAACTTTCATCATTTTTCCTCTTTCTTAAAAAATGTTAAATGCACCCTACCATACTTTCTTTTATCATAAACTACAAGCCCGTTAATCTCGCCCTGCCACTCGTTTTCATCTTCGAAAACAACAATGCCATCATCTTTTAGTGCTGATGCGCAATAAGAAAGGCTATCCTTTTTTTTATCGCTTTTATATGGTGGGTCTATAAAAATTATATCAAACTTCTTGTCCGTTAAAGTTAAAAACCTAACGGCATCGCAGTTTGAAATTTCATACTCATCATCCACTTTAAGTTTTTCAAGATTTTTTCTTAAAAGCGATATACTACCACTCGATATATCGTTAAAAGTAACACTTTTTGCATATCTTGAAAGGGCTTCAATGCCCATTGCCCCCGTGCCTGAGTAAAGGTCTAAAAACACGCTGTTTGGCGTTTTGTTTTGTATTATGTTAAATAGGCTTTCTCTAACCCTATCAGCCGTTGGGCGAATTTCATTGCCACCAAACTCTAAAAGGGTTCTGCCCCTATACTTACCTGCAACTATACGCAAAATTATTTACCGTGATATGCCATATGCACATTTTTAATTCTTTCTTGTTGCAATTCAGCCCTTCTTCCACCTAGATAGAACAATACGCCGTGAAGGATAACTAGAACAGGAATTGAAATAAGAACCCAATAAGGTGATGCGTAAAGCACCGTGCTATGCACCCCTAAGAAATCTAAGTTGAAAAAACCATAAAATGCCATATATAAAAGTTGTAATGAATTTAAGGCAATATTAGTAGAGCCATTTCCAAACAAGAGATGAAGCAATAATAAAAACACAAGTGGCAAACACGCAGTTGCGCCCGTGATAAAGCCTTTTCTTATAGTAAATTCACCTTGTAAATTCAATGGATAATCCTCTCCGGTTTTTACTATAATTTCTCTGATTTTATCGTTAGATACGCGCACTTTAAGTGCCTTTTCACCATCTTTAAAAGCGATTGCACAATAAATAAAAATAAATAGTGCCAAGTTTAATATTAAGAATACTAATTTAATCCACTCTGCACCTTCAAAGGCGAGCGCCCCTGTGGCAATTATTCCTGATGAAATTAAATAGACAAATAATAAGAGAAACTTTTTAAAATAATATTTCATATTTTCACCTAATGTAAATAAATTTTTTGTGACCTTATTGCACATTTAGTTAAAACTTCATAACTAATCGTGTTATATTTTTTTGCAACTTTATCAGCGTTTTCCATAATAAGCACGCCTTTACTAGTTACCTTTACTTTTTCAAGCGCCGTTATGTCCATGCACCTATTGCTAAATTGCCCTTTCACCTTTTGGCGAGGCAGTCCGTCTGCATAACCAAACCTAACCAGATATAGTCTTTTATCTTGACTTAAACTGTTAGTGCCATATAAACAACTATCTCCCTTTTTTAAGGCTCTTGTCTTAACAAGTGGCGCATAAATTTTCATTATTGGTTTTACGCTTATAAACGAACTTGGAAAAGGTTTATAGCCATACATTAAAATTCCAATTCTTACCATATCGCTTGGAACTTTTTGTAAAAAACCACCACTTGCTGACAAATGACATATAGCATTACTATTATAACCCTTAATCAAATTATTTGCAAGTAAAAAATTGTTTTGTATGGTTTTTGTGATTTTTTTATTTTCTGGGCAACCTAAATGCGAAAATAAGCCGTCTAAAATCAAATATTTAGAACCAATTATCCTTTTTGCTAGAATATCTAATTTTTGCAAACCATCAACCCCTAGCCTGTTCATGCCCGTGTTATATTTGATATGAAGTTTAACGTGCTTTTTTTGGCGAATACACTCTTTTTCTATTTTATTTACTATTTTAAGGTTATCTACGCTTAAAGTTAAGCCATAAAAGATGGCATCGTTAAGGTCGCACGAAAATGCCGAAGTTAAAACCAAAATATCTTTATCTATGCCACTTTGCCTAAGCCTTATCCCTTCTTGCACGATAGCAACGGCATAATAGTCGCACTCGGTGTAAATGGCGTTTGCAACTTGTTCTAATCCGTGACCATAAGCATCGGCTTTTACAACAGCGCAAAATTTAACACCTTTTTTTAGTTTTGACTTTATGTTTTTTACATTTTGTCTTAATAACCTTAAGTCTATATATGCCTTATTTAACATACTTATATTTTATGAACTAAAAAAAGAAAAAGTTCTATAGCGCCCTTATTAAACATAAAACCGACAAAAATTTGTCGATTTTATGATAAATTTATTTAGTTTATTTTTATTCGCTTTTTCTAATAAGCGCAACTGGTTTTTCTTTTATGATTTTTATAATTGGCAATATCAAAGAAACAAAACCAGTGGCCACACTTACGCCAAGCATAATTAAAACCTGCCTAAAGCCAAACAATGCAAAACTGATAGTCATATTCATAATGTCTAAAATATAATTATTAACAAAAATACTTGCAACGTAACCCACAACGCTTGCGAGTATTCCGTTTATAAGCGCAATTATCATGCTTTCAAACAAGAACATTACAAAAATGTTTTTACTCTTAGCACCAAGTGCCCTGAGTATACCGATAGTGTGGCGTTTAGAAGCAATACTGCTTGTTATATAGTTCATAAGCATAAACATTGAGAACACTATAATTATTAATGAAACATATAGGAATAGTTGTAAAAGTTGGTTTAAGAAAACCTCGTTTTCTTTAAGTGCATCAATCATAGTGTTTTTATACCACCTAACTATAAGGCCATCGTTATCAACCATCAATTCGCCAAGAACTTGTGCCCCTCTAGAATTATCTTTAAGAGCAGTGACAGCCCTTGAATAAATACCTTGATTTGTGCTTACACCAAGTGATGATAGGCTTTGATTTGAAACAACAAATGGTTCATAATAAGATTCATTAGAAATAGTAGTGGAAATATCTTTATTTACGCCAAAATAAAAACCTTTTACAACAAATGTTTTTAATACATCCGTTTTATCATCTTTTTCACTTGAAATCCTTATGCTTTTAGCATAATTGCTATATTTATAACTAGGGCCATAAATATTTTTCATAACTTCTAGCAATTCTTTAGTTTTTACTTGCCTTTCTTCTGGTGTTTTTGAAGCCAAGATAGAATTAATTTTGATTGCTATACTATTACCACCCGGTATAATAGCCTCTTCCTTAAAAATAAGGCTTAAGTTGTTTACGCTAATAAGCATTTCATTATTTTTCAAACTAATCGTATTAGAAGTAGTACCATTTTCAGCATCTTCAAATAAAATTGCATCATTGCTACTAAATTCTTTTTCACTATAATAATATGGCATAGCAAACTTTTCTATAGGGCTATCTGCTACTATTTGTGTACCATAATAACTAATATTTGAAAAATCAGCAAAATACGCTACTTTTCTGTTGTTGGCTTCTCTTATACTTTCAACATATCCATCTGGAAGAAACAAAGATAAATGACAACCAGAATTAATATAAGTTTTGTAATCTTGCGTTAGTGCATATAAAGAGTCATCTTTAACTTCTTTTAATTGTGAATATTTTTCTGGAATTTCCCCACAATCAATGATTGCACCTATTTTAAAAGTCTTTGTATTTATAGAACTTATCCTTAATTGTGCATCTAATAGGTCATAAATATCTTTAATATCTTCTTTTCCACCAAAACTTTTTGTATTATTTAAATTCATGTAATGAATAATACTATTTGCCATATAGGTAGAAATACCCACGCTTTGATAATCTTCAAATTCCGTTTTTAGTTCTGGATATTCGCCACGTATTATTTTATAGTTAAACTCTCTTGGAAGAATAACCTTATTAACGATTTCGCTTTTCTTAAATTCCACTATGCCGTTAAAACTATTTTGATAATATACTGTGCCATTATTCAAAACTGGAATTATTTCTTTGTTATTTATATTATGTTCTTGGTTAAAGTTTTCTCTTTCAACTGAGCCTGAAGAATATTCGTACTGGTCTTTTATGTCGTATATGCCCCTGAAAGAATAATTAGTGTCCTTATTCAACTTGTCAATTTGGTTTTGAGAAAATTTGAAGTCTGCAAAATTATAGCCGTAGTTGTTATATTTTGCATAAATAGCCACAGTTTTATAATTGTCGCTATTTAAAAGGTTTACAAGCGCTCTGTCATCGTTAAAAGACCCAACGGCATCAAACACGCCGAACACTGCAAACGCAATCATTGATAAAAGCACTGTGAAAACAAGCCTTATCGGTTTTGAAACAAGCGACCTTAAGCCCAACCCTGCAACGCTTTTAAATTTCATCTTGCTGTGGATAAACTTAACGCTTTCTTTATTAGAAGATTTTTCTTCTATTTCTTTTGTCTTTTCTTTTTTCTTAACACAAATTTTTTCAGTTATGTTAATTTTTTTATTTTCTTTAATTGCTTTAACAAGTTTTTTTGTGTCATCATCGCTAAGGTCAGAGCCTGCTTTAACAACTAATTCATCTTCAAACTCATGAATAACGTCTTTAATTTCAACATCTTTTTGAGTGATATCTTCAAACACTTGTCCATCAACAAGCCTGATAATTCTGTCTGCATACTTTTCAGCAAACTCTATTTCGTGCGAAACTACAACTATCAACTTATCTTTAGAAAGGTCTTTTAAAAGTTGCATTACTTGTGCGCCCGTTACGCTATCTAATGCACCTGTAGGCTCGTCTGCAAGCACTATTTTTGGGTTTTTTATTAAAGCCCTTGCGATTGATGCCCTTTGTTTTTGCCCACCAGAAAGTTGGTATGGTTTTCTTTTTTCATACCCACCGATTTCTACCGTGCTTAAAAGTTGTTCTATGTCTTCTTCTTTGGCTTTTTTGCCTTGAAGTTCGTTTGCTATATCTATGTTCTTTCCAATATTATAGTCGGAAAGCAAGTTGTATTCTTGGAAAATAAAGCCTACTAGAGTGTTTCTATAACTATCATAATCGCCAGATGTAAATTCAGAGAACTTTTTGCCATCAATGATAATATCGCCACCATCAAGACTGTCAAGTCCACCTACCATATTTAAAAGCGTTGTTTTACCACATCCACTTTTACCAACGATAAACACTAACCCCTTGTCATCAAATTTAAGGTTAACATTATTTAAGGCTTGGGTATCCCCTGCCTTTGTCACATACTTTTTACTTACGTTTATAAGTTCAATCATATTGGCACCTATTTTATTTATAGTTTTTTGGCTTATTATTCCCCATTATAAAAATTTTATCATTTTTTACACGGCTTTGTCAATTTTGCAAGCACTTGTTTGAAATATTTATTGTGTTCTTTTATAATTTTTTTATAAAAAAAAGGCAAACAACTTTAATTGTTTGCCTTAATTTTATTTAATTCAAGTATTATGCTAAAACATAAACAATGTTGAACACAAAATATGCTAGATAAATTGCGAACATAATAACGCCTTGTGTTCTTGTAAACTTTTTAAATATTAGCGTTGGAATAATGCCTATTGCTATGATTAAAAGGGTTACAGGCATTGTGATAAATAGGTGCAATCCAGAAACTAAAAGTCCAGAACCACCTGCAATAAATGCACTTAGTGGAAGAATAATTGCAAGGTCAATTGTGTTAGCACCGATTATGTTACCAATACTTAAACTTGCTTGACCTTTCTTAACTGCAATAATCATTGTTACAAGTTCTGGAAGTGATGTGCCTATAGCCAAAATTGTAACACCGATAAGTGCTTCTGATAGACCTAACTTAATAGCAAGTTGTTCGGCATTGTCCTTTAATAAAATTGCACCACCACCGATTGCAGCAGCACCTAAAATCAACTTTAATAGGTTAATTGTAACACTCTTTTTGGTTGCAACAGGTTTTTCATCATCTTGAGATGCACTTGCGTGTTTTTTTGCTGAAATAACGTTTTCAACGATAAACACTATAAAAAGAACAAGAAGCACGGCAGAGCCAACGTAACCGAAAAGCCCGTTTGTGTTAAGTGAAATTGTTTTGTTTTCCATTCCTAAAAGTGAAAAGATAAAAAGCAATCCCATAACCACAGTTAAAAGAATACCCTTAAAAGAATAATCTTTTCTTTTAATTATAAATGGCTGAGCAATAAGTGCTATTGCCATAATTATACCTGAGTTAAACACAACCGAGCCAACGGCATTACCGATTGCCATATCAGGACTTGTTTTTGCTGAGATTAACGAAACCACTATTTCAGGCAGGGTTGTTGCAACGCTTACTATTGTTGCACCGACTATAAACTTTGGAATTCCACTAACT
>JAZOMM010000150.1:0-3883 GCA_045653965.1 Christensenellaceae bacterium
TGGGTGTTTATGCGTTTCATCAGATTCTGCAAACAGCAGACTTTTCTATTTTGAAGTGCCTGTAAATGATGGGGAATATGCTATCGGCTCTACACAAGGAAGAACGGGTGCATACTTAGTTTATCTTGACCTTGCAGCAAATGCTCAGCAAATAGAAAGGGTTAAAGAACATGAAGAAATTATCGAAGTAACCACAATAAACTCTATCCCAAACGGCGTTGAAATTTTAGTTGAATCTAAAAGTGGTTATTCTGAAGATGTTATAGCAGACATAGATTCTAAAAACTCTGCTTTTGCATCAGTAAACGAAGGTGGTTCTGGCACAATTGCTATAAGTAAAAAAGATGAAAACACCTTTGTTTATTCGGGGGGAAGTGGGCTTTCGGCAGAATATGTCGGTTCTAACAATTCGCTTGTCGATAAAGAAGGAGAAGATATAAGTGGTGGTGACGCTACTGTGGTGCGAACAACCACTATTACTAAAACGACTTATCATGATAATAATATAACTGAAGGAACTCAAACGACAACCGTTATAACCAAAAAGGTTATAAAAGAAGGCAATGAAGAACAAACTCTATATATGCGCACTGTAACGACTATTGATAGCGAGGGTAAACAGACAAATGATAAAACCGATTGGCAAGAAGAAGAGTTGTTCCCTGAAATAATAGATGCAAATAATGTAAACTTACAGGCTGGTAAAACGCTTATAAACCTTGCTTTTTCTGATAGGCAAATAGATTCGGCAGTTATCGACTATACTTATGTTCCTGCAACGCAAAATGAAGGAGCGAAGTATATCATCACCATCACAAATCAAACGGAAGAGCCTATCGATATAAAGGCAATCCTTACTGACGCAGGCGAAGAAAGCAAAATAACCTTTATTATAACTGATGGCACAAACGAATTTACACTTTTCCAAAATAAAACCCCTGATGAAAAAATTGTAACTATTGAAACGGTAACAATTTCTGCTAAAGCAAATGCATAAAACAAAAAAAGGCTTGATTGCAATAGAAACAACGGTTGCAAAAATAAAACAGCAAAACAAAGAAAATGCAATGGATCTTCTTGAAAGAATTGGTCTTGAAGACAAGGCTAATGTATATCCATCAACGCTTTCTGGTGGTCAAAAACGAAGAATTGCAATAATTCGTGCACTTGCAATGAATCCAGACGCAATACTTTTCGATGAACCGACAAGTGCTTTAGACCCAGAAATGGTTGGCGAAGTATTAGCGCTTATTAAAGAACTTGCAGATGATGGCATGACCATGGTTATAGTAACGCACGAAATGGGCTTTGCAAAAGAGGTTGCAAACAGAATGATATTTATTGATGACGGCGTTATAAAGGAAGAAAACTCACCAAAAGAGTTCTTTGAAAACCCTAAAAACGAAAGATTAAAAGAATTTTTATCAAAAGTATTATAAAAAATAAAGAAATAAAAACGCTGTATCAAAAGGTACAGCGTTTTTTGTTTATGTTAAATATATAATTAAAAAATTAAAGTTCTTTTGCATATTGTTCGGCATCTTCAATTTTAATAATTCTTTCGTTTTCGGCATCGCTATCCATTGTTCTAACGGCTTGAATTTCAATTAAAGAATCTAAAATATTTCTAACCGTTCTTGCATTAGCAAAGTTTTTGCTTTTAGATTTTAGCTCGAATATCTCTAAAAGTTTTTCTCTTGCATCATCGGTTATTTCATACTTCTTTTTAGCTAGCATAATATCAAAGATTTGCATTTGTTCGGCAACAGAATAATCAGGGAAGTCAATTTTTCTATTTATTCTTGAGTCAAAGCCAGGGTTAAGTGCAATCATTTTTTCCATTTCATCTTTATAACCAGCAAGGATAACACAGAATTTGCCTTTATAGTCTTCCATATCTTTTAATAGTGCAGCTATTGCTTCTTGCCCATAATCCTCACCACTTGCGTTTGAGTTTAAGGTATAAGCTTCATCAATAAATAGAACGCCACCCATTGCTTCTTTAACTTTTTTATGTGTCAAAGGTGCTGTTTGACCAACGTATTGTCCGCAAAGCCCACTTCTATCCGTTTCTATAAGTTTGTTTGTAGGCAAAATGCCTGTTTCATAAAAAATGTTAGCCATAAGCCTTGCAACAACAGTCTTGCCCGTGCCTGGGTTGCCATAAAAGCACATATGAAGGTTTGCTTTTTCATTAAGTTCTTTGTTCTTTAATAAAATAGCCTTAATGCGTTTTAATTGAGTTTTAACACTTTCAAGCCCAATTAAGCTATCTAGCTCTTGCATATAATTGTTTTTTGGATTGACAGGTTTTGCATTGTTTTCTATACAGCTTGTGTTATTAGAACTTATAAATTCAACAAGTTGAGTTTTGTTTAATTTTGAATAGCCTTTTAGTTGACTTTCTTGGCAATATTCTCTTAGTTGCGAAAGGGTAAATAAAGAAAGTTTTTCGGTATCTTTAACGTAGTCGCAAACATTTTCAAGTTCGTTGTCAAAAAAATCATCGTTGGCAGAATCGGCCGTGTGTTTTGTTGGAGCAACTTTTATAAAATCGTTTGAAAAACTAACATTTTCAATTATGTATTTAACTAAATGCACAAGCAAGCCCAAAACTATAAAAGTTATAATTGTACCAACAATAATTAAAACAGGCGCCAAATTAGATGTGAATATCCCGTAAGAAGAACCACCTGCAATAAGGATAAATAAAATTATTATTAAGGCAGAATGATCTTCAATAAAGTCTTCAAAATTGCTTACAACATCATCTACATCTAAGTCTTCAGCAAAAATTACAACAGCGTATATTAATGTAGCAAGGCAAAGAGCAACAATGCAAATAATTATCCAAGTTTTATAAGTTTGCCAAAACGAGTTATAGTTTGCTTGCCAAGAAACAAGCTCTATTGAGTTAATTTCGCCGTCAGCATAAAAAGAAAAAGTACCAATATACTCATTTCCATTTTCAACACCAACACCATATTTATAAGTTTGTGTTGATACAAGTGTTGAATTATAAAATTGATTAACTTTTATAGAAAAAGTATCAAAATCATAAATAGTGTTATTTTCTAATGCAGCCTCAAAAGTAACTTTCGTTTTGTTTGTATCTTGGTTATATTCAAAAGTTGCTTGTGAAAATTTGTTGCTGTAGAAAACAGAGTCAGATTTATCCATACTTTGGCAACCACTAACACAAAGCAAACACGTTATTAAAAGACAAATAAACAAAAGTAATTTTAATTTTCTTTTCATCTTTAGCTCCTATAAATATCTTTTTTATGATAACACAGAAAGGTTAATATTGCAAGCACTTGTAAATATTTTCATTTTTTGTTCTCCACAAGAAAGGGTGTAAATAAAATTTTACATTAGAAAAGCCGTATTTTAGATACGGCTTTGGTGCACTCGATAGGGTTTGAACCTATAACCTTCAGAATCGGAATCTGATGCTCTATCCATTTGGGCTACAAGTGCATAACTGCTACTTAAAAAATCTTAAGTAGCAGTTTGTTTTTAATTATTCATTTGGTTGTTCTTCAGTTTCAGGGATTACGCTAATCTTTACTTGAAGAACTCTCTTAACAGTTGATTTTAAAACTTCGATAGACAAGTTTTTATATTCAAACTGATAGCCAGCGTGTGGGATAATTCCCAAAAGTTCAATGATAAAACCACTAAGAGTGTTGGCACTTAAAGATTCATCTTTTTCTAAGTTAAACTTTTCAAAAAAATCAGCGATAGGTGCGTTACCATCAACAATGCAAGTTTCTTCATTTAAGTCTTTGAAGTAATTTATAATTTCATCGTGTTCATCATAAATTTCGCCAACCAATTCTTCTAAAATATCTTCCATAGTAAGAAGTCCAAGCGTTCCACC
>JAZOMM010000151.1:0-1660 GCA_045653965.1 Christensenellaceae bacterium
TCCATAGTGTCTCTATCACGAACGGTAACTGCATTATCTTCAAGCGTATCAAAGTCAATGGTAATGCAGAAAGGTGTTCCGATTTCATCTTGACGGCGATAACGTTTGCCGATTGAGCCAGATTCATCATAGTCAACAGGGAAAGACTTGATGAGTTCGCTATAGATTTCATCAGCCTTTTCTGAAAGTTTTTTAGAAAGTGGCAAGATTGCAGCCTTAAATGGTGCGAGTGTTGGGTGAAGTCTAAGCACTGTTCTAACATCGTTCTTTTCAGCGTCTACAACTTCTTCATCATAAGCATTGCAAAGGATAGCAAGCACAGTTCTTTCAACGCCAAGGCTTGGTTCAACAACGTAAGGGATATATCTTTCGCCTGTTTCTTGGTCAAAGTAAGAAAGGTCTTTCTTAGAAGTGTTTTGATGTTGAGTAAGGTCATAGTCAGTTCTATCGGCAACCCCCCAAAGTTCGCCCCAACCAAATGGGAACAAGAATTCAAAGTCAGTTGTTGCTTTTGAATAGAAGCAAAGTTCTTCTTTTGCATGGTCACGAAGTCTTAATCTTTCATCTTTAATACCGAGAGATAAGAGCCAGTTGTGGCAGAAAGAACGCCAATAACTAAACCATTCTAAGTCAGTTCCTGGTTTGCAGAAGAATTCTAATTCCATTTGTTCGAATTCACGAACACGGAAAATAAAGTTACCCGGTGTAATTTCATTTCTAAAAGATTTACCTATTTGAGCGATGCCAAAAGGCATTTTCTTTCTTGTTGTTCTTTGAACGTTAACAAAGTTAGTGAAAATACCTTGTGCAGTTTCAGGGCGAAGGTAAACTGTGTTCTTAGCATCTTCTGTTACGCCTTGGAAGGTTTTGAACATAAGGTTAAACTGACGGATATCAGTAAAGTTATGTTTTCCACAAGTAGGACAAGGGATATTGTGTTCATCAACAAAGGCACGCATTTCTTGATGAGAAAAAGCATCGATTGGCTTTTCTAAAGTATAGTTATTTTCGCTTGCCCAATCTTCAATAAGTTTATCAGCCCTAAATCTTTCGTGACATTCTCTGCAGTCCATAAGTGGGTCAGAAAAGCCTGCAAGGTGACCAGAAGCAACCCAAGTTTGTGGGTTCATAAGAATTGCAGCGTCTAAGCCAACGTTAAGTTTGTTTTCTGTAACAAACTTTTGCCACCAAGCACGCTTGATATTGTTTTTAAGTTCAACGCCGAGTGGACCGTAATCCCAAGTGTTTGCAAGACCACCATATATTTCACTACCAGGGAATATAAAGCCTCTGTTCTTGCAAAGGTTAACGATTTTTTCCATTGTGGCACTACTTTTAATGTTTTCCATACCAAAAACCTCTTGTATAATTAAAATTCATAAATTATTTTACATTATATATAAAATTTAGTCAAGCAAACTACTCGTTTTGCTTTTTTATTTTTATAATTTGTGCTATACTTATTCATATATTGAATTAAAAGGTGCATTACTATGGTAGAAGCAACTAACTTTATTGAACAAATTATTAACGAAGAATTAGAATCTGGCAAGGTGAACAGCGTTTACACTCGTTTTCCACCAGAACCAAACGGATATTTACACATAGGCCACGCAAAGAGCCTTTGCATCAACTTTGGCATGAAGCAAAAATATAATGG
>JAZOMM010000152.1:0-1593 GCA_045653965.1 Christensenellaceae bacterium
TACTAACAATGCTCAAAGGACTTCCACTTGCTTATAACAAAGATATGCAAGAAGATAAAGAAGGGGTGTTTGATAGTTACGACACAGTTTGAATGTGTTTAGATGTTTTAGCACCGATGATAAAGAGCATGAAAGTTATAAAAGAAAATATGCTTTCAGCATCACAAAAAGGCTTTATCAATGCAACCGACCTTGCAGACTATATGGTTAAAAAAGGCATGCCATTTAGGTCGGCATATAAAATCGTTGGCAGTATCGTTAGCGATTGCATTAAAAACGGCAAGGTTTTAGAAGACCTCTCTTTAGAAGAATATAAAAAGTACGATAGCATATTTGAACAAGACTTATTTAATGAAATAAACCTTAACACTTGTGTAGAAAGGCGAATTTCACTCGGTGGCACATCGCCAAAATCTGTTGAAGAACAAATAGCGTGGATAAAGGAACAATTAAAAAATGTATAATGTGTTTATTGATGGCAGTGCTGGTACAACAGGGCTAAAAATAGTTGAAAGACTGTCAAATAGAGATGATATAAATTTAATAACCCTTCCAGAAGAACTTAGAAAGGATGAAAAGGCAAGGAAAGAAGCATTAAATAGTTCAGACGTAGCATTTTTGTGCCTTCCAGACCAAGCGGCAATAGAAGCCGTTTCGCTTGTTGAAAATCCAAAGGTAAAGATTATTGACACATCAACGGCACACAGAGTAAACGAACTTTGGCAATATGGCTTTGCTGAAATAAATGATTTTGAAAAAAGGATAGCAAAATCTAATAGGATAGCAAACCCAGGCTGTCACGCAAGTGGTTTTATAGCACTTGTTAATCCACTTATCAATGCTGGCGTAATAAGTAAAGAGGTTGCACTCACTTGTTTTTCTATCACAGGCTATACGGGTGGTGGCAAAAAGATGATTGCTGAGTATGAAGGTGAGAATAAGCCAACGCTTTACGATGCACCAAGACAATATGCACTCGGTCAGTCACATAAACATTTACCAGAAATGCAAAAATATTGTGCGCTTAACTTAAAGCCAATCTTTTGCCCAATAGTTTCTGATTATGATAGGGGCATGGAAGTAACAGTTCCAATATTTG
The DNA here is from genome assembly GCA_045653965.1 of Christensenellaceae bacterium. Classification (GTDB taxonomy): domain Bacteria; phylum Bacillota; class Clostridia; order Christensenellales; family Borkfalkiaceae; genus UBA1259. The sequence continues at coordinate 1,100 of JAZOMM010000152.1, forward strand.
CAAAAGATATTAAGTGCGATATAGATGGCATTAAGGAAATTTACAGCAAAGCATATCAAGGCAAGGTAGTTTCTCTTGCCCGTGAAAATTTAGAACAAGGCTTTTTATCAGCAAACAGCATGCGTGGTAAGGATAGCATGGAAATTCATGTAGAAGGCAACAAAGATAGAATACTTTTAGTTTCTCGCTTTGATAATCTAGGAAAAGGTGCATCTGGTGCAGCAATTCAAAACATGAATATACTACTTGGTGAAGACCAAACGAAAGGACTTATACTATAAAGGAGAAAATTATGAATATTATCAGTGGTGGTGTATGTGCATCAAAGGGATTTACAGCAAATGGCGTGCATTGTGGTATTCGTCATAACAGAACAAAGCGTGACTTGGCGTTAATATTTAGTGAAGTTCCTGCAACTGCAGCAGCCGTATATACAACAAACCTAGTTAAAGGTGCACCACTTGTGGTGACAAAAAAACATATAGAAAACGGCA
>JAZOMM010000153.1:0-4945 GCA_045653965.1 Christensenellaceae bacterium
TTAAAGGAGAAGATTATGGCATTAAACATAGTTTTAGTTGAACCAGAAATACCCCAAAATGCAGGTAATATTGCAAGAACTTGTGCTGTTACAGGCAGTAAATTACATATGGTAAGGCCACTCGGCTTTGAAGTTTCGGACAAATATCTAAAAAGGGCAGGGCTTGATTATTGGCACTTGGTAGATATCAGTTACTATGACAGTATTGAAGAAGTTATGGACAAGTTCTATAACGGAAACAACTTTTGGTTTTTTTCAACAAAGTCTAAACAAATTCACTCTGATGTAAAGTATAAAGACGGCGATTTTTTAGTGTTTGGAAAGGAAACGAAAGGACTTCCTGAACCCCTACTTGAAAAACATTATGATGAATGTGTTAGACTTCCAATGTTAAACGAAACACGCTCGCTTAACCTATCAAACTCGGTTTGTGTTGGTGTATATGAAGCCTTAAGGCAACTAGACTATTTGGGTTTACAAACAGAGGGTGAAATTCCAAAAAAATAAAAACACAAGCATAAAAAGGTAAAATTGTCAAGCAAACAATTGTAGCAAAATAAAAAATAATCAAATTCGGCAAACTAAAATTTTATGCTAAGCACATTTATTTATTTGACACAAAAAGCACCTTTATAGTAAAATTATTAAGTATTAATAGAAAATTACTTTAGGAGAAAGAAGAAATATGATTTGGAACATATTCATTATGTTCGGTGGCGTTGCCGTTATGATGTTCGGTATGAAGATAATGGGCAGTGCATTAGAGCAAGTTGCCGGTGGGGGAATGAAAAAGATGCTCGGCAAAATAACCACCAACAGATTTGCAGGCGTTGGCGTTGGTATTGCTGTAACAAGCATAATCCAAAGTTCAACGGCAACCACGGTTATGCTTGTAGGTTTTGTTAACGTTGGAATTTTAACGCTATCACAAGCACTAAATGTTATTATGGGTGCGAATATTGGTACAACGGTAACAGCACATATTGTTTCGCTTTCAGGCGTTGGTTCTATCGATATCGGTGCAATCGCAGCCATGCTCGGCTGTATAGGCGTGCTTATGGCAATGCTCGTTAAAAACGAAAAAATTGCTAATATCGGCAGTATTTTAGGTGGACTTGGTTTAATTTTCGTAGGCTTAGAATTTATTTCTTCTTATGCAAAAGAAATAATGTTCGTTAGTAAAGATGTGCCATACGATTGGGTAAAAACAATATTCCAAGGCGACCACAATCCACTTTTACTTATTTTAATAGGTATCGTGCTAACGGCACTCGTACACAGTTCTTCAACTATTACTAGTTTAATGGTTGTTTTAGCAACGATTAAAGTTCTAACTTTTGATAACGCATTATTCCTAGCATTAGGTTCAAATATAGGAACTTGTATCACGGCGATATTATCATCGGCAGGAACTTGCACAAACGCAAAAAGAACGGCAGTTCTACACTTGTTATTTAACACCATAGGTTGTTTAATTTTCTTAGCACCTATTTGGATATGGAAAACTGAAGTTACAAATCTTTTTGCAAGTATGAGTCCTGTTATAGGAACACAGGTTGCTATCTTCCACACCTTATTTAACGTAATCGTAACAGCATTTTTAATGCCGTTCACTAAATATTTAGTAAGACTCGTATGCCTTATCGTTCCAGAAAGTCAAAATAGCGAAGAAAGGTTTGGCTTTATGTATATTGACGACCGTTTGATGTCAACGCCAGCAGTAGCCGTTGGTAACATAAGAAAAGAAATTGTTAGAATGGGCGAATTCGCAAAACAAAACGTTAACGAATCTATAGAAATGCTACTAGATAGCAGTGTTGATAATACAGAAACAATAAACGATAGGGAAATAAAAATCAACGCACTAAATAGAAATTTAACTGCATATTTAACAAAATTGATGGGTAAAGAACTCAGCGATGAAGATGATAGAAAAGTCGGTTCGTATTACCACGTTGTTTCAGATATTGAAAGGGTGGGCGACTATGCAGAAAACGTTATGGAATATGCTAATCGTTTAAGAGAAGAAGACCTTGAACTATCTAGCGATGCAGTTGGCGAAATTAACGAATTTAAGCAAAAAGTTTCAGACCTATACGACCTAGCATTTAAGGCTTTTGATACAAGAGATGTTTCAATACTTCCTGATGTAGAAGCCATTGAAGATGATATCGACACATATTGTCAAACTCTTGAAAAACACCACATAGACAGAGTTAAAAAAGGTGGTTGCAGTGCACAAGCAGGTTCTGTTTTCTTGCAAACAATTTCTAACTTAGAAAGGGTTGCAGACCATATCAACAACGTTGCAAAAAGTATTAAAACTTATAAAGAAAAGCCACAAAAACAAGAAATAGCGTTATAACAACAAAAAACTTTGTTTATATTGATTGAAAGTATGAAAATCCACTGTTAAACATTTGACAAACAGTGGATTTCTTTATATAATAAAAATGGCCAAAAATGGCAAAATTAACTATAAGTTAAAAACTATTAGGAGAATAGAGATGAATAAAAAGTCAATAAAAGATGTAGTTGTTAAAGGCAAAAAATGTCTTGTAAGAGTGGACTTTAACGTTCCTATGAAAGACGGCGTGATTACCGATGAAACAAGAATTAACGGTGCGCTTCCAACAATTAAGTATTTAATAGAACAAGGCGCAAAAGTTATTCTTTGTTCACACATGGGTAAACCACATAACATTTTCACACCAGGTTTTTCTTTAACTAAAAAGGAAAAGAAGGCAGTGGAAGCATTACCTGAAAATGAAAGAGAAAGTGCAAAGGCAGAATATTTAAAGAAAGCACTTAAGGATAAGGAAAAGTTCTCGCTCCGTCCTGTTGCTGAAAAACTTTCAGAAAAACTCGGCCAAAAGGTTGTTTTTGCTGAAGACGTTGTTGGCGAAAGTGCAGATAATGCAGTTGCAAACATTAAAGACGGCGAAGTTGTTCTTTTAGAAAACACTCGTTTTGAGCAAGGCGAAGAAAAAAGAGATGAAGCACTTTGCAAAAAACTTGCTTCATACTGTGATATTTATGTAAACGATGCTTTTGGCACAGCACACCGTTCACACGCAACAACTGCTGCTATTGCTGAATATGGCTTTGTAGATACAGCCGTTTGTGGTTTCTTAATTGAAAAGGAACTTGCAGTTATGGCAAACGCACTTGAAAACCCAGTTAGACCATTCGTGGCAATCTTGGGTGGTGCTAAAGTTGCTGATAAATTAAAAGTTAATTCTAACTTATTAGAAAAATGCGATACACTCGTTATCGGTGGTGGTATGGCTTATACTTTCTTAAAGGCTAAGGGCTATGAAGTTGGCACATCACTCGTTGACGATGAACAAATCGATTACTGCAAAGATATGATGCAAAAGGCAAAAGATTTAGGAAAGACATTGCTTCTTCCTATCGATGCAAGAACAACAAAGGATTTCCCAAATCCTATCGATGCAGAAGTTGAATCTAAAGTTGTTGATATCGACAAAATTCCAGCAGAAGTTATGGGACTTGACATTGGCGACAAAACTGCTCAACTTTATGCTGATGCTGTTAAATCTGCAAAAACAGTTATTTGGAACGGACCTATGGGCGTGTTCGAAAACCCAATTTTTGCTAAGGGCACAATCGCTGTAGCAAAAGCACTTGCAGAAGCAGATGGCACAACAATCATCGGTGGTGGCGATTCTGCAGCAGCAGTAACAACACTCGGTTTTGCAGATAAGATGACACACATTTCAACAGGTGGTGGTGCATCACTTGAACTCTTTGAAGGAAAGAAATTACCAGGTATTGAATGTCTTAACGACAAATAAATAATAAAAACTAAAAAGGAAAAGACTAACATGAGAAAACCTATTATTGCAGGAAACTGGAAGATGAACAAAACTGCTGCCGAAGCAGTGGCTTTAATTAACGAACTCAAACCATTGGTTGCTAAATCTAAACCTGAAGTTGTAATATGCGTTCCATACACAGATTTGTGGGTAGCAAAAGAAGCAATTAAAGGTTCTAAAATAAAACTTGGTGCAGAAAATGTTGCATGGGCAGACAGTGGTGCCTTCACAGGTGAAATTTCAGCAGCAATGCTTAAAGAAATTGGTGTTGAATATGTTATAATTGGTCACAGCGAAAGAAGACAATATTTTGGCGAAACAGATGCTACGGTAAATATGCGTTTACAACAAGCATTGAAAAACGACCTTAAACCTATCGTTTGCGTAGGCGAAACACTTGAAGAAAGAGAAAAGAACAAGACAAAGAAAGTTTTGAAAAAGCAAATTTTAGAAGGCTTAAAAGATGTTAGCGATTTCACAAATATAGTTATCGCATACGAACCTGTTTGGGCTATCGGCACAGGCAAAACAGCAACTGCTGAAGATGCAAACAAGACAATCGGATTTATCAGAAGCCTTGTTAAAAAGACATGGGGCGGTGAAGTTGCAAAATCACTTCGTATCCAATACGGTGGAAGTATGAAGCCATCAAATGCAAAAGAACTTATGGCAATGCGCCATATCGATGGTGGTCTTATCGGTGGTGCAGCATTAAAGGCAGAAGATTTTGCAAGCATCGTTAACTACAAAGGTTAATTTACAAAATAAATAACTGAAAAACAAAAAGCAACTCAAAAAATGGGTTGCTTTTTCATTTTTATTAAGAAAATGTATGAAAATATGTGGTAAAGGCTTTACAAAACACTCTTTTATAGTTATAATTAATAAGATATATTTTAAATTAATATTTATATATTTAAGAATACTTTTATGGAGACTTGTATGTATAAAAAAGTTGACACAACCCTTAATTTTTTAGATAGGGAAAAAGAAGTTTTAAAGTTTTGGAAAGACAATAAAATTTTCGAGCAAAATATTGCCGAAAACCAAGGTAACAAAGAGTTTACCTTTTATGATGGCCCACCAACAGCAAATGGTAAGCCACA
>JAZOMM010000154.1:0-2330 GCA_045653965.1 Christensenellaceae bacterium
GTTTCAGCTTAGGATTTACTGTCAAATACATAAACGATAATTCCGCCACAATGGCGACCTCAACGGTTATCACGCTTTTTGCCGTTGCGTTTGTTCTCTGCGCCATTATTGCGTATCTTTTGGGTAGCCTTAATTTTGCTATCATAATCTTGTGTTATTACTTTATTTTCTAATCCATTCCCATATACTATTGTAATTGTATATTGATTTATCTTCCACTCAGCTTTTACAATAAGGTTTTCGCTCACATTTGATAATTCCTTATTAAATGTGAAGGAATAACCTGTTTTTGTATAAGTTGGGGCTATTGCACTATCTCCATATTTAATAGTTTGACTTTCTTTTCCACTTATTAATGTTCCACCATTACCATCAAAAGTTACTGTATATGTATTTCTCGTATAATACACCTTTAATACTGCTAAGCCATTAGCACTTATATATCCACTGTCCATCGTTGTATCTTTGTATGTAAAGTGCAATAGTTCTTTTGGAGTTGCCGTTACAAAAGTGTCTGTTTCGCCCGTTAATGTGTCGGTTGAATCAAGTATATAGTCACCATTTAAATCTTCTAAATAATGCTCAACTTTATATTGTGTATCTTTATTATTTATATATGTCGCATTAATATTTAAGTCGCTTGTTATTGGCAAGTTAAAATCAAAGTCCCAACCTGTAAAAGTGTAACCTTCTTTTGTTGGATTTTCTGGCACAATAGCAAAAGCATCTTCTTCAACTTGTTGGCTTGATATAAAACTTCCATTATAGAAAAACTCTACTAAGTACATAGGTTTTCTACGCAATGTAACTTGATATGTTTTCTCTACTTTCATGCCTTCCATTATAAATACATAAAATTCATTGTCTCCAATTTCAAGAGGAACTTTTTTTGTTAAAATTTGATTTGAGCCATATCTATCAAAAGCCACGATAAAATCTTTTACACCAACTACTTGCATTTCTTTGCTAAAATCAAAATTATATGTGCCATTAGAAACTTTTCCATAACCATTTGGTCCATTTACAGTTAATGTCTTAAATCCTATATAACTTTTTAATTTTGTGCCTATATCAATTATCGTATGAGTTTCGCCACAACCTTCTCTTTCACAAACGGCTGTCTTTGTTCCGTCGTTAGTATAAGTTGCATTATTGTCAGAAACATAATTCTTAAATTCGTGGTTGAGTTTAACGATTTCTTCAGTTTCTAATACTGTTCCACAATCTACGCAAACTTTTTGCTTAACGCCATTTTGTGTACATGTTGCATTAAACACGACTTTCCAATCGCTTGCTGAGTGACTAAGTTTAGCAATTTCTTCTGTTTCTAACACAGCATTACAATCTACGCAAGTCTTTTGCTTAACGCCATTTTGTGTACATGTTGCATTAGACACTACTATCCAATCGCTTGGTGTATGATTATGATTTTCAAGTGCAGTAACTCTATCAATAAGGTCTTTGATAATTTCTTGTTGAGAACTATCTACTTTTTTAAGTTCTTCTATAACAAAATTGATTTCAGAAAGTTTTGCATCATATAATTCTTTTAGTTCATTAATTTGACCTTCTATATCTTCTTTATTTGCTTGCATTTGTGCATTGAGCCCTGCAATGCTACTTTGAAGTTTTTCTACTTCTTCAAAATATTTATCATCTAACTCTTTTATTGCATTGTCTGTCGCTTGGTCTTTATCCTTTAACAACTTTAATTGTGCTTCGTAGTCAGCCTTTAAGTTAGCAAGTTCTTCAGCGTTAGCATTATCTTTAGCGATAAGTTTTTCTACTTCTTCAAAGTATTTATCGTCTAATTCTTTTATTGCATTGTCAGTTGCTTGGTCTTTATCCTTTAATAACTTTAATTGTTCTTCATAGTCAGCCTTTAACTCAGCAAGTTCTTCTGCATTAGCATTATCCTTAGCAATAAGTTTTTCCACTTCTTCAAAATACTTATCATCTAATTCTTTTATTGCTTTATCAGTTGCTTGGTCTTTGTCTTTAAGCTCTTTAACTTGTGCTTCGTAGTTAGCCTTTAACTCAGCAAGTTCTTCTGCGTTAGCATTATCCTTAGCAATAAGTTTTTCTACTTCTTCAAAGTATTTATCATCTAATTCTTTTATTGCAGTATCAGTTGCTAAGTCTTTTTCTTGTAATAACTTTAATTGTGCTTCGTAGTCAGCCTTTAAGTTAGCAAGTTCTTCTGCATTTGCATTATCTTTAGCAATAAGTTTTTCTACTTCTTCAAAGTACTTATCGTCTAATTCTTTTATTGCATTGTCTGTCGCTTGGTCTTTATCCTTTAACAACTTTAATTGTGCTTCGTAGTCAGC
>JAZOMM010000155.1:0-2823 GCA_045653965.1 Christensenellaceae bacterium
GAAACAATAACCTTCCTTGATACCCCAGGTCACGCAGCGTTTACAGCAATGCGTGCTCGTGGTGCACAAGCAACGGACATTGCAATACTCGTTGTCGCTGCAGATGACGGCATAATGCCACAAACTATAGAAGCCATTAACCACGCAAAAGCAGCAGATGTACCTATCATCGTTGCAATAAACAAAATTGATAAACCAGAAGCAAATATAGAAAGAATTAAAACTCAACTAACAGAACACGGGCTTTTACCAGAAGAATGGGGTGGCGATACAATACTTTGTCCTATCTCAGCAAAAACAGGCGAAGGTTTTGACAACTTGCTTGAAAACATTAACCTAGTTGCTGAAATTAAAGACTTAAAGGCAAACCCAGACAGAAAGGCTAAGGGCGTTGTAATTGAAGCAAAACTTGACCAAAGCAAAGGTCCAATCGCAACAATTCTCGTTCAAAACGGAACGCTCCGTGTGTCTGATAGCATTATCGTTGGCACTGTTACCGGTAAGGTTAGAGCAATGACCGATGATAAGGGCAGAAAGGTAACAAGCGCAGGTCCATCAACCCCTGTATCTATTATGGGTCTTGATGAAGTTCCAAACTCAGGCGATATCTTGTATGCCGTTGAACACGAAAAACTTGCAAAACTCGTTGCTGAAGAAAGACAAAACAAAGAAAAAGAAAATATGCTTAAAGCATCAAGCAAGGTTACTCTTGACGATGTATTTAACAAGATTGCAGAAGGCGAAATGAAAATCCTTCCACACATTGTTAAGGCAGACGTTCAAGGTTCGGTTGAAGCAGTTAAGAGTTCACTTGAAAAACTATCTAACGAAGAAGTTAGGGTAAACGTAATTCACGCAGCAGCAGGCGCAATCAAAGAATCGGATATCATGCTTGCAGAATCTTCAAATGCAATCATCATCGGCTTTAACGTAAGACCAGATTCAAATGCAAAACAAATTGCAGAAAGAAGTGGCGTTGACATCAAACTTTATAGAGTTATCTATGAAGCAATCGAAGATGTTGAAAGGGCACTTAAGGGTATGCTTGCACCTAAGTTCAAAGAAGTTTACATGGGTAAAGCAGAAGTTAGAGAAGTGTTCAAGATTTCAGGTGTTGGTCAAGTTGCAGGTTGTTATGTTACTGAAGGTAAGATTATAAGAAACGGCAAACTTAGAATTTATCGTGATGACGTTATGATTTGCGAAGGTAACGTTAACCAATTAAAGAGATTTAAAGATGACGTAAAAGAAGTTGCACAAGGCTTTGAATGTGGTATCAGCATTGTGAAGTTTAACGACCTCAAAGTTGGCGTCTTTATTGAAAGTTATCAAGTAGAGGAAAATAAAAATTAATGAGAAGAAAAAGTAATATTTCAAGAAGCGATAGAATAAATAGCGAATTACAAAAAGAGATTTACGATATCATTTCAAGAAAACTCAAAAATCCACTCATAACAGAAATGTTTTCTATTTTAGCAGTTGACTGCACAAATGATTTATCATTTGCAAAGGTATATGTCAGTGTGTATTCGACAAACAAAGAAAAGAGCCTTGCCACTTTTGAAGCAATCAAAAACGATGCAAAAAGAATTAGGTTTGAACTTGCAAAAGTGGTGCGTGCTAGAACTGTTCCAGAGTTAAAGTTTATTCTAGACGGCTCTATGGAATATGGCGACAAAATGGATAAAATATTCAAAAAAATCAGTGAGGAAGAAAGTAAGTGAAAACTATACAAGAGTTATCGCTAAAACTAAAAAAGGAAAAGAGTGTGGCAATAATTTGTCACATTAGACCTGATGGTGACACGCTTGGCTCGGCACTTGCACTTTTTCACGCACTAAATAATCTCGGCATCAAGGCTAAAGTCTTTTGCGACGACACCGTTCCGTCGAGATTTTTCTTTTTAAAAAGTGCAAGCCTCGTTGAAAGCACTTTTAGTGGCGAGTTTTCGGCAATGTTAGCAATAGATTGCGCCGATATATCAAGGCTAGGTAGTTTTTATGATGAATTTTCAAAGCATAAAAATACCTATTCTATCGACCACCATGTTTCAAACACAAGGTATGCAAAAGAAAATTTAGTTGTTGATAATGCAAGCAACTGCGAAAATGTTTTAGCGCTTATAGAAAGTTTGGGTGTGCAAATAGATGAAGAAATTGCAAACCTTTTAGCAATGGGGATAATGACCGATACGGGCAACTTTAGGCATAAAAACGTAACGCCAAACACTCTTAGTTCGGCATCAAAACTTGTTGAAAAAGGTGCAGACCTAAACACCATTTACTTTCATATGTTTTCAAAACAAACAAAAGGCAGGGCAAAACTCTTTGGACTTACAATGTCTAAAATTAGATATTTTTTAGATGATAGACTTGCCATTGCTTCGGTTTTTGAAAAGGATATAATGGATAGTGGCGCAAAAAAAGATGAAACAGAAGGTTTTATCGACTTTGTTATGGGTATAGACACCGTTGAAGTTGGCGCTTGCATACTAGAAATAGATAAAAACAAATATAAGGTAAGTTTTCGTTCAAAAGGCACAAATGTTAATGAAGTGGCATCAACCTTTGGTGGTGGTGGGCATATGTTAGCAAGTGGTTGCCAAATTCAAGGCGAATACGAAGAAGTTGTTGATAAAATTTACCTTGCAGTAAAAAGGCATATTATAGACTAATCGATTATCGTTATTTATATAAAAGGCAATTAAATTCACAAAGATATGACGGGATTTGTAAATATAATAAAGCCATCTGGCATGAGTTCGGCTTATGCTGTGGGGGCAGTAAAGAAAAAATTTAATAAGCCATGTGGACATATGGGCAC
>JAZOMM010000156.1:0-22967 GCA_045653965.1 Christensenellaceae bacterium
GAAACAGAAGATGCTTATATCTTAACACTTTCTGCTCCAGAAGGAATTGAACCTAATGAATATGTTCTTGAAGGTAACGAAGCACTTAAACCATACTTCGATATGGCAGCAGATATGTTCAAGTATATGAGAAACGTTGACCTTTCTGCTAAGACACTTAAAGTTAAGTTTATTGCTGAAAAAGCAACAAAGAAATTTGCTACAGAAGAAGACTTCCAAGCATACTTAAATAGTGATGCTGGTGCTGAAGCAAAAGCTGCACTTATTGCATCTGGCAATTGGAAGGCAGATAAAGATGGTAATATCGCTTGCAGAGTACCTGTTGCAGGTAAGGCTCGTGGTCAATATCAAATTGTTGCTAATACAAGCGTAACTCTTGGCGAGAAACCAGTTGCTGATAAGACAACTAACTTCTTTAACTGGGCTAACTTCGAAGGTTATAACCCAAGTGTAACACTTGCTGGCACACCTTTAGTAGTTGCTTAATAAACTTTAATAATTAATACTTAACTAAGGCAATTTTTTGCCTTAGTTAAGGTATTATTAAAAACCAAAAAAACTATCAACAAGCAATATTTTTTCTTATTAAAAAAGGGAAGATATTTCAAATCAAAATTTATTAATAAGTTAATTCATTTTGCAAAAGTGCTTGTATTTTTCCAAAGAATTTATAACGCAAAAGAAAAACAAAAGAAATTCTAAAGAAATACAAAAGATAAATTCCTTTTATTTTACGCTTTGGCGTATCCTTTACAAAAGACAAGCATATGCAAATGATATAATTTACTAAAGAAAAAAACGGCATTTTATACTGCCGTTCTTTTTTTTATTTAAATTTTATTAAAATCTATTTAACTAAACTTATTCTTTATTTTTTATCAATATTTTTTCAAGCAAATTAACAACTACATACATAAGTGTTGCAAGCAAACAAAGCATTATCGTTGCACTCATAACAAGGTCTAACTTAAACACTTGCCCACCATAAACAATTAAATATCCAAGTCCTGCTCTAGAAACAAGATATTCGCCCATTATTGAGCCTACCCAAGAAAGTCCAACGCTTATTTTAAGCATACTGATTAGGGTAGGAAAACTTCCCGGAATAACAAGTTTTGTCAGTATTTGCACTTTTGATGCCCCCATTGCTCTAAGCAATAATATTTTGTCTTTATCAGTCGCTAAAAAACCATTAAGCATTGTTATTATGGCAACTATTATTCCAATTAAAACCGTCATAAATATTATGGCTTTACTGCCACTGCCACACCATACTATTATTATTGGACCTAATGCAATCTTAGGCAAACTATTTAGCACCACAACATAAGGCTCTAAAATGCCCCTTAAACGCTCAGACCACCAAAGTATTAGTGCAATTATATACCCAAGCCCAACGGCTATTATAAAGCCTATAATCGTTTCATATAGCGTAACGCCTATGTGGTAGGTTAGGTTGTTTTCTTTAAATAGTGATATGGTTGTTTTTATTATTCGGCTAGGGCTACTCGTGATAAATGCATCAATCTTATTTAGGTTTGCTAAAATTTCCCAAAGCCCTAATATTAGTGCTAAAATGCTAAATCGCATAACCCAAATAAAAATGTTTTCTCTTTTTGCTCGTTTTAAAAATTCTTTATGCTCTTTTGAGTAATTTTTTTCTTTTGTCATATAAGCTCCTTCCAAACTTTTTCAAACAAACTGCCAAATTCTTTGCACTCTCTGTTTTTTAGTGGTGTGCCTCCGTTTAGGTTTGGTCTTATTATCGACTTAACTTGTGCAGGCCTACTTGTTAAAACTATGATTTTGTCTGACATTGATATCGCTTCCGATATGTCGTGTGTTACTAAAATGGTTGTTTTTTTCTCTTGTTTTATTATTTTATAAACATCATCGCACACGCTTAGCCGTGTTTGTGCATCAAGTGCCGAAAATGGCTCGTCAAGTAATAATAAATGTGGTTTATATGCAAGTGTTCTAATTAAAGCAACTCTTTGTCGCATTCCACCAGAAAGTTGATTAGGGTAGTTTTTTCTAAATTCGATTAGTCCATATTTCTCTAATAGGTGCAATGCATATTCTTTATTTTCTTTTGTGTTTATCCCTTTTATTTCTAGTGGCAAATATACATTTTTTTCTATCGTTCGCCACGGAAATAACTGGTCTTTTTGTAGCATATACCCAAGCTCTATTTTTGATTTTTCATTTTCTTGTGCATTTATTATTATTTTGCCACTCGTTGGCTTTATCAGTCCTGCTATTAGTGATAACACTGTGGTTTTGCCACAACCAGATGGCCCAATTATAGATAAAAATTCGCCTTCGTTGCAATTAAAACTTAACTTTTCTAGTGCTTTTATTTCGGCACTTTTGGTTTGATAGGTTAATGATACATTTATAAATTCTAATTGTTTATTCATAATTTTATCTCTCGTTTTTCTTCTTGCAATAAAAATGTTTTTATTAGCCAAACACCTTCATTGCAATGCTATTGTCAACAATTTTGCTAAACGCAACTCTACTTGTCAGTTCGCCTGCATTTTGCATTATGTCTTGTAATCTTATAAAACTTTCTTCTGTCGCTTGCATGTCTTTTTTCCATGCATCTATATTCTTATAACTCTTTATTGATGTCTCGATTGAATTTATAGTCGTTGAAGGGAATTGTTTTACTATCGCTTCTGCAACTTCATATTCGCTATGTGTTTCCATAAAGTCATATGCTTTCTTTATGGCTTTCATAAATTTTTCAAGTTTTTCTTGGTTGTTTTTTATATAACTGCCAAGCGCTATAAAAGATGTATAAGGTATTTTGCCACCTTGCTCGCCAACACTTGCAACAATATGCCATTTCCCACTCGCTTGATATTCTGATGCAGTTGGCTCAAACACCGTGCAATAATCTGCCGTTCCACCTAAAAATGCGCTTGTCATTAAGTTAAACTGCACATCAAAATTCATAGTAAAATCCTTATTGTTTTGCATACCTAATTCGTTCATTATATATTCAAAAGTCATTGCTGGAACGCCACCTTTTCTGCCGGCTAATATCTCTTTATCCCTTAAATCAGTCCATTGAAAGTTTGGCTCAGCCACTCTCGATACTAAAAATGAGCCGTCTTTTTGGGTTAGTTGGCCAAATACTTTTGGATAGTCGGCTTTGTTTTGGTTATATACATAGATTACTGTTTCAGGGCCCATTAAACCGATGTCGGCTGTTCCTGATAATAGGGCAGTCATTGAATTGTCTGCACCACCACCATTTGTAAGTTCAATTTTTATGCCTTCTTCTTCAAAATAGCCATTTTCTATTGCTAAATATAATGGTGCGTAAAATACCGAGTGCGTAACTTCGTTTAACCGAATTACGCTTTCATCTTGTTTCTTACAGCCAAGCATTGGCATCGCTAATACACATATCGTTAGTAGTATTGTTATTATTCTTTTCATTTTTTTTCTCCATTTTTTTATTTTGTCATAGTTCATTTTATGAAATTATTTCTATTCTTGACAATGTTTTGCAATTATCTTGACTTTATTTTAAATATTAAGTATAATAGTCTTTGACTTTATTACATTATTTGTTTTTAGTATATATTTTCAATATATAAAGGAGAAAGCCTACTATGGATATGGCAAAAACTTACAACCCTTCTGAATTCGAAAATGATATTTATAAAGAATGGGAATCTAATGGTTATTTTACTGCAAAAGTAGATGTGAATAAACTTCCTTTTACTATCGTTATTCCACCACCAAACATCACTGGTCAACTTCACATGGGGCACGCACTTGATGAAACTTTGCAAGATACTTTAATCCGTTTTAAAAGAATGCAAGGATATAGTGCTCTTTGGCTCCCAGGAACTGACCACGCTTCTATTGCTACTGAAGTTAAAATCGTTGAGCAAATGGCTAAAGAAGGCATTACCAAAAAGGATATCGGTAGAGAGGGCTTTCTTGAACGTGCTTGGGCTTGGAAGGAAAAATACGGTGGACGTATTATCGAACAATTAAAAACTCTTGGTTCATCTTGCGATTGGTCTCGCTTGGCGTTTACTATGGATGAAAAATGTTCTAGAGCAGTTAAAGAAGTCTTTGTTAATCTTTATGAAAAAGGGCTTATTTATCGTGGCGATAGAATTATTAACTGGTGCCCAGATTGTAAAACGGCACTTTCTGATGCTGAAGTTGAATACGTTGAAGAAGATAGCAATCTTTGGTATATTAAATATCCTGTAAAGGATAGCGATGAGTTTATCACTGTTGCAACTTCTAGACCTGAAACTATGTTCGGCGATACTGCTGTTGCTGTTAACCCTAAAGATGAAAGATTTACAAATATGCACGGCAAAACTCTTATTTTACCGTTCGTAAATAAAGAGATTCCTATTATTCTTGATGAATACGTTGAACTCGGCTTTGGTACAGGTGCTGTTAAAATGACGCCTGCTCACGACCCAAATGACTTTGAGGTTGGTTTAAGACATAATCTCGCTGTTGTTAAGGTTATTGCTGATGATGGAAAAATGAACGAGCTAGCTGGCAAATATTGTGGCATGGATGCTCTCGAATGTAGAAAACAGGTGGTTGAGGATTTAAAAGAGTTAGGTCTTTTGGAAAAGATTGAGCCACTTCATCACAGTGTTGGTCACTGCTATAGATGTAATCACACTGTTGAACCTATCGTTAGCAAACAATGGTTCGTTAAAATGCAACCACTCGCTGAACCTGCTATTGACGTAGTTAGAAAAAAGAGTATTAAGTTCACTCCTGATAGATTTTCTAAAATTTATTTCAATTGGATGGAAAACGTTAGGGACTGGTGTATTTCTCGTCAACTTTGGTGGGGACATAGAATTCCTGCTTATTACTGCCAAGATTGTGGCGAAATGATTATTTCTAAAACGGATGTTTTATCATGCTCTAAGTGTGGTAGCACTAACATTAAACAAGATGAAGATGTTCTTGACACATGGTTCTCTTCTGCACTTTGGCCTTTCTCTACTTTGGGTTACCCAGATAAAACCGAAGATTTAGAATATTTCTATCCAACAGATGTTCTCGTTACTGGTTATGATATTATTTTCTTCTGGGTTGCAAGAATGATTTTCTCTGGCCTTGAACATATGAAACGCATACCTTTTAAAGATGTGCTTATCCACGGACTTGTTCGTGACTCTCAAGGAAGAAAAATGAGCAAATCTTTAGGTAATGGTATAGACCCAACTGAGATTATCGCTAAATATGGCGCTGATACTCTTAGATTTTCGCTTATCAATGGTGTTGCTGCTGGTAGCGATATGAGATTTTCTGATGAAAAAATCGAAGGCGCTAGAAACTTTATGAATAAGATTTGGAACGCTTCTAGGTTCGTGCTTATGAATACTGAAGGTAAAACCATTTCTTCATTAAAGGACTGCAAACTTAACTGTGCTGATAAATGGATTATTACTAGACTTAATAAGACTATTAAAGATGTTACTGTCAACATGGAAAAATTTGAAATGGGCGTTGCTCTTGCAAACCTTTATGATTTTGTTTGGAACGATTTCTGCGACTGGTATATCGAACTCACTAAGCCTGTTCTTTATGGCGAAGATGAAAAGAAATATAACGATACTATTAGCGTTTTAACTTTTGTTCTTGGCGAAATTATGAAACTTTTACACCCATTTGTGCCATTTATTACTGAAAAGATTTACAAGAGTATTCCTGCTACTAATGGGCCACTTATGCTTGCAGATTTCCCAAGATATAATTCTAAATTTAATTACAGCGCTGCTGTTAAGGAAATTGAGCCTACTAAAGAAATTATTAAGTGCATTAGAAACCTTAAGGCTCAAGTTGGGGCTGCTCCATCTAAGAAAGTTAAACTTTACGTAAAGACCGAAAATAAAAAGGTTATTAAAAATTGTGGCGTTTATATCGAAAAACTTGCTGGTGTTTCTGAAATTTCTCTCATTGAAGACAAAAACAACCTAACTGAAAAGGTTGTTTCTCAAGTAATTGATGGATTTGAATTATTTATTCCACTAGGTGAACTTGTTGATTTTGATAAGGAAATCGAAAGGCTTGAAAAAGAACTTCTTCTCGTTAATAATGAAATCGCAAGAGCAAGTGGAAAACTTGCAAATGAAAAATTCTTAGAAAAAGCTCCTAAGAATTTGGTCGATGCTGAAAGAGATAAGTTAAATAAATATATCGATATGCGTGATAAATTAGAAGTTCAAATTAAAGACTTAAAAGGATAATATATAATCTCTTAATTCTTTTGTGTTAGACTGATAATGAAATGTATGTATTCCGAACCTTGCAGCTTCTGCAAGGTTCGTTTTCATATCATCGATATAAATACACTCGTTTGCTTTTAAATTGTATTTACCTAGAATGTATTCATAAATTTTAGGGTCAGGTTTAACCATTTTTATTGGCGCAGAATAAACTATGCCGTCAAATTCCTTAAAAATAGGGAATTTATAGTCATTTTTTATAAAATGCCTTGTCATGTTGGACAAAATATAAAGTTTATATCCTTTTTGTTTAAGTTCTTGTATTAAGGATATAATACCTTCGCTATAACTCATATAATATTCCCAATTGTTTAGAACAGATAGGGCATATTTTGAGAGGTGGTCGGGAAGCGAATGCTTAACATTTTGGTTGTATTCTTCAAGCGTAAGCCCATCTTCGTCAAGAAGTTCCCAATTTTCAAAGGTCTTTTCTTTTAATAGGGCATATTCTTTGCCATTATAAAAATGTTTAAGTAAAAAATCACGATTAAATTGTAAAATTACATTGCCAATATCAAATATTATATTTTTTATCATTAGTCACCATAAATATAGTTTTAAGTTTATTGTATTTATTTTATAAAACTTATCGAAAAATGTCAATTCGTTTTAATAAATAGGTTTAATTTGATAGTTATTCTTATATTATATTGACTTTTTTTTAGTTATGTATTATTATATATTGGAATGGTAATAATATATTATATACACTAGTATTAATATAGTGGATAATATATTAGGAGATAATTATGAGTAGAAAAAATGAAAATTGGCGAAAGAGTATGTCGCTAAGAATTGATTACAATAATATGATGTCAAGATTTGTAGGTAACGAACAAGGTTTTGACGATGATATGTTTGTAAAAAATAAAAATCTTATTGATAATGCTTATTCACAAGTTGCTAATTCTCGTGGCAAGGGTATGATGGGGTGGACAGAACTTCCTTATAACCAAAACGATGTAGTTGAAGATATTTTGCAAACTGCAAAAAACATAAGAAAAAAATTTGATAATTTTGTTGTGCTTGGTATTGGTGGCTCTGCATTGGGCCCAATTGCCGTATTTCAAGCACTTTGCCATTTAAGGCATAACGAACTTCCAAAATCAAAACGAAAAGCCCCAAAACTTTTTGTTGAAGATAATGTTGATCCAGAGCGTATGCAAGCATTAATCGACGTTATTGACCTTGATAAAACAGTTTTTAACGTTATTACAAAAAGTGGCGCTACGAGTGAAACAATGGCGCAATATTTAATTATAATGAATATGCTTAAGCAAAAATATGGCGACAAAGCAAGCGAGCATATGATTGCAACAACTTCATTTAGTTCGGGAAGTTTAATTAAAATAGCAAAAAATGAAAATTTAAAAACATTTTATATACCAGATGGTGTTGGTGGAAGATTTTCAGAGTTTTGTCCTGTAGGCTTACTTCCTGCGGCAGTAGTTGGAATAGATATTAAAGAACTTCTTGCTGGCGCAAAATTTATGGATAAACTTTGCTTAAATAAAAACATTAGAAAAAATCCTGCACTTTTAAGTGCTCTTTTACAGGTTCTAGCAATGAAAAAAGGCAAAAATATATCAGTTATTATGCCTTATGCAGATAGTTTAAAATATGTTGCCGATTGGTATTGTCAACTTTGGGGTGAAAGTCTTGGAAAGGCTGTCGATAATAATGGTAACTATGTTTATACAGGTCAAACACCTGTAAAGGCATTAGGGGTTACAGACCAACACTCTCAAATGCAACTTTATAGAGAAGGTCCATTTGATAAGGTTATAACAATAATTGGGGTTGATAATTATCGCACAGATGTTGAAATCAGTAAAGGCTGTGATGATATTAATGATGTTAACTTCTTATGCGGGCATACGCTAAGCGAACTTATGAAAACCGAAAGAATGTCTGCAGAATATGCTTTAACAATTGCAAAAAGACAAAATTATACAATACATTTGCCAGAAGTTAATGCATTTACTATTGGTGAACTTTTATATATGTTTGAAATGCAAACAGCATTTGCCGGAGCAATGCTAAATATTGATGCATATAACCAGCCGGGTGTTGAAGGTGGAAAAAATGCAACCTATGCAATTTTTGGGAAAAAGGGTTATGAACAAACAAAAATGCAAATGGATAATGCACCAAATAAAGACACAAATTATATTTGTTAAATTTCTAAATGAAAATTAAAACAAATAATATTAAACTTAATAAATCAAATTTACCACTCTATTTATTTCATCAAGGAACTAATTATAATGCTTATGAGTATTTAGGTGCACATTTTACAAAAAAGAACGGAAAAAATGGTGTTATATTTAGGGTGTGGGCGCCAAATGCAACAGAAGTTTCTGTTGTGGGCGAATTTAATGATTGGAACAAAAGCAAAAACGTCATGAAGAGAATTTCTCTAAGTGGCGTTTTTGAACTTTTTATACCTAATTTAAAGCAGTATGATATGTATAAGTATGCAATTACAAATGGCAAAACGATATTTAAGGCAGACCCTTATGCTTTTCATAGTCAAACGCCACCACAAACTGCTTCAAAAATTTACGATTTAGACGGGTATCATTGGCAAGATGATGATTTTATAAAAAATAAAACAACATCATATGATAAGCCTATAAACATTTATGAAGTAAGTTTATCATCATGGAAGAAAAATGCCGATGGTAGTTATTATAGTTATAAGCAATTAAAGAAAAGTTTAGTAAAATATGTTGCAGATATGGGTTATACTCATGTTGAATTTATGCCTATTTATGAATATCCCTATGATGGCTCTTGGGGATATCAGGTTACAGGTTATTATTCTATAACATCAAGGTTTGGCACGCCTAAAGATTTTATGGAACTTGTTGATGAGTTTCATAAATATAAAATATCAGTGATTTTAGATTGGGTGCCTGCTCATTTTCCAAAAGATAGTTTTGGGCTTTATATGTTTGATGGTGCACATTGTTATGAAAGTGAAATTCCTTCAAAAAAAGAGCATAAAACATGGGGAACACATATTTTTGATTGGGGAAAAAACGAAGTTCAAAGTTTTTTAGTATCTAATGCAATATTTTTGTTTGATAAATTTCATATAGATGGACTAAGAGTAGATGCCGTTTCATCTATGTTGTATTTAGATTATGATAGAAAAAATGGCGAGTGGATTCCTAACGAATATGGTGGAAACTATAACTTACAGGCAATATCTTTTTTTCAAAGATTAAATACAGAGGTGTTTAAAAGATATCCATATGCATTAATGATTGCTGAAGAATCAACTGCCTTTCCATTAGTAACAAAACCTGTTTACATGGGTGGGCTTGGTTTTAATTATAAGTGGAATATGGGGTGGATGAACGATTCGCTTTCATATTTAAGTTGTGACCCATATTTTAGGAAAGAAAACCATAATAAACTAACTTTTTCAATGTGTTATGCTTTTAGTGAAAACTTTGTACTCGCAATTTCTCATGATGAAGTTGTTCATGGTAAAAAATCGCTTATTGATAAGGCTTTTGGTGACATTGAAACAAAGTTTTCAAATGTTAAAACATTTATGTTATATATGATGGCACACCCAGGAAAAAAACTTTCATTTATGGGCAATGAATATGGTCAATTTAGAGAGTGGGATTATCAAAATGGTCTTGAATTTTTTATGCTTAATTTTGATATGCATAAAAAACTAAAATTGTTTAATAAAAGATTAAACAAAATATACAAAGAAAATCCACCATTATATCAAATAGACGATAGTTGGCAAGGTTTTGAGTGGATTGCTGTTGATGAAAATAAAAACAATGTGTTTTCATTTATAAGAAAGGACAAGAATGGTAATAAAATAATTATTATATTAAATTTTTCATCAAACGACTATAATAATTATAGATTAGGTGTAGATAAGGGGAAGTACAAAATGCTTATTTGTACCGACCAAAAAATTTTTGGTGGAAAAGGATTTATAAAAAATAAAATTTATATAACTAAAAAAGAAAAAGCACACAAAAGAGAATATTCGATTACACTCAATTTGCCTAGATTTACAGGTGCATATTTTGTGGAGATTTAAGGGTAAGGAGATAGAATGATGATAAGAAGAAAAAAATGTATAGCGATGCTACTTGCTGGTGGACAAGGTAGTCGATTGCATTCTTTAACAAATAATATTGCAAAACCTGCCGTGTCTTTTGGTGGAAAGTATAGAATTATAGATTTTCCACTTTCAAACTGTGTAAATTCTGGTATTGATACAGTTGGCGTATTAACACAATATCAACCACTTATCCTGAATACATACATCGGAAATGGTCAACCTTGGGACTTGGATAGAGAATTTGGTGGCGTTCATACTTTGCCACCATATCAAGGAAAAAACTCATCTGATTGGTATAAAGGAACGGCAAATGCCATTTATCAAAACTTAAGATTTATTAAGCAATATGACCCAGATTATGTGTTAATCTTATCAGGTGACCATATTTATAAAATGAATTATTCAAGAATGCTTAATTATCACATATTAAATAAAGCAGACTGCACGATTGCAGCAATAAACGTACCCATTGAAGAAGCATCACGATTTGGAATTATTAACACTAAAGAAGACGGCTCAATTTATGAGTTTGAAGAAAAGCCCAAAAAACCAAAATCTACACTTGCCTCAATGGGTATTTATATATTTTCTACTAAAAAATTAGAAAAATATTTAATAGAAGATAGCAAAAACACTAAATCATCAAATGACTTTGGCAAGGATATTCTTCCAAAAATGCTATCTTGTGAAGAAAAAATGATGGCATACGTTTTTGATGGATATTGGAAAGATGTTGGAACAATAGAATCTTTATATCAAGCAAATATGGACCTTCTTGGTGATAGTCCTAAGTTTGATGTGACAGATTCTGCTTGGAAAATTCAATCAAGAAGCCCACTTGCACCACCACATTATATAGGAAAAGGTGCAAAAACTTTTAATAGCATAATATTATCTGGGTGTGAAATTTATGGTCAAATTGAAAATTCTATACTCGCAAGCAATGTCATAGTAAAAAAAGGTGCTGTGATAAAAAATAGTATCATTATGGGCGATGTAATAATAAATGAAGGAGTTATAGTTGATTATTCAATTGTCGATGAGGGTGTAAGCATAGGTAAAAATGCAATAATTGGTCAAAGTAAAGAAAATAATAAGGGGATTACACTTATTGGAAGAAATGTTGTAATTAAAGAAAATTGCATTATTGAAGGTGGCAAGATAATAGATAAGGATATTCAAGGGGGCGTTTTATAATATGAGAGCAGTTGGTATAATATTTTCAAATATACACGACAACAATGTGCCAGAACTTGCAAGACTTAGAACTATTGGTTCAATTCCTTTTGGCGGAAGGTATAGACTAATAGATTTTCCACTTTCAAATATGGTAAATTCTGGAATAAATACTGTAGGTATTATAACAAAAAGTAATTATCAGTCGCTTATGGACCATGTCGGAAGTGGTAAAGATTGGGATTTAGCTAGAAAAGATGGTGGGGTTATAATTCTTCCACCATATGGCAATGTTGAAAGAAGTAATCTTTATGAATCAAGGCTAGAAGCATTAAAAGGCATTATTAATTTCTTGTTTAGAGCAGATGAAGAATATGTTGTTATGACCGATTGTGATACTGTATGTAGAATAAATTTTAATGAAGTTATAGAATATCATATAAGAAATCATGCTGACATAACTCTTGTTTATAAACGATTAAATGATAACGAATATAATAAAAATACAACAATTCTTAATGTTAAAAATAAAAGAATAATAGGTGTTAAGTATCAAAATCAAGAAAAAAATGATAAATATCAAAATGTATTTACAAATGTGTTCGTGTTAAAGAAGTCACTATTGCAAAATATCGTTATGGATAGTATTTCTCATAGTAAACGGCATTTTATGTCAGACATAATTGTATCTAATTTAGATAGTTTTAAAGTAATTGGATACGAACATAAAGGTTTTTTTGCAGGTATAACGTCACTTAAAGCATATTATGATAGTAATATGAGTATGTTAGATACAAAAAATAGAGAGGAAATGTTTGGGGATAGAAGTGTTTTTACTAAGGTTTTAGATTCTGCACCAACAAAGTATGGAAGCGGTTCAATTGTTAAAAATTCGATGATTGCTGATGGTTGCATTATAGAAGGAGAAGTTGAAAATAGCATTATTTTTAGAAATGTTAAGGTGGCAAGGGGCACAATTATAAAAAATAGTATCATAATGCAAAATACCGTTTTAGGCGAAAACTCAATGCTTAATTGCATTATAACCGATAAAAATGTTGTTATAAAGGATAGAAAAATTTTATCGGGTAGTAAAAATCATCCATTTTATATCAGTAAAGGAATTATGATTTAAGGGGAAAAATGAAAGTTAACAAAACAAAATTAAAACAAAAAAAAGATGATTTATTTGTTATTCCAGAAATTCAAATAACAAAAAGAATAAAAATAATATTTTTAGGTTCTGAAGCAATGCCTTTTATTGCTACAGGTGGTCTTGCAGATGTTTTGGGCTCACTTCCAAAAGAACTAGCAAAGAATAAAAGTCTAGATATAAGCGTAATATTACCTTTATATAGCAATATTAGTTATGAATATAAAGAGAATTTTAAGTTTTTAACAAATTTTGAAGTGTCTCTTTCATGGAGAAAACAATATTGTGGGGTGTTTTTTTATGAGCATGAGGGCGTAAAATTTTATTTTATTGATAACGAATATTATTTTAAGAGAGAAGGTAGTATTTATGGACAATATGATGATGGAGAAAGGTTTGCTTTTTTTTCTAAAGCATCACTTGATACAATTGCTAGGTTAAATATTTATCCAGACATATTGCATTGTAACGATTGGCAAAGTGCACCTGCAATTATATATCTAAAAGGTATGTATTATGAAGATGATAAATTCCGTAGAATTAAGACAATTTTTACAATACACAATATAGAATATCAAGGCAAATTTGGCATGCACACTTATGAAGATTTGTTCGGTTTTGTGCCAAATATTAAAAATTTTGTCGAACAAGATGGCTGTGTAAACATGATGAAAGGGGCAATTGAAATGAGCGATTTGGTTTCAACAGTAAGCCCAACTTATGCTGAAGAAATAAAATACGAATATTATGCACATGGATTAGAAAATATAATAAAAAGAAATTCACACAAACTATGTGGAATATTAAATGGCATTGATATTGATAATTATAATCCAGAAAGTGATAAATGTTTGTTTCAAAATTATTCTTTTAGAGATTTGTCTGCCAAGGCTGTTTGCAAAAAAGAACTTCAAAAGATGTTGTCGCTTCCTATAAGAGAAGATGTGCCGATTATTGCTATAATTTCTAGGCTTGTTTCACACAAAGGATTAGATTTAGTTACTCAAGTTTTAGAAAGTTTGTTAAGTCAAGATGTTCAAGTTGTTATATTAGGTAAGGGTGAAAGTGGTTATGAAAATTATTTCACACACATTTCACACATTTATCAAGGAAAATGCATGACAATTATTGCATATAATCAAGATTTATCGAGAAAAATATATTCTGGTGCAGATATGTTTTTAATGCCATCAAAGAGCGAACCTTGTGGACTTGCTCAAATGATTGCAAGTAGATATGGCACAGTTCCTATAGTAAGAGAAACGGGGGGCTTAAATGATAGTATAAAAGCATATACAGGAAATGATGGCAATGGTTTTACATTTAAGAACTATAATGCGCATGATATGCTATATGTTATAAATGAAGCAATAAAAACTTTTTATGATAAAAAAGTATGGACTGATGTTCAAAAAAGAGCGATGACAACAGATTTTTCTTGGAAAAATCAAGCAGAAAAATATTTAGAGTTATACAATAAAAGATTTTAGGAGAGATAAATGAAGGCTATGACAGAAAAAGAGGCATCAAGTCTAATAAAAAGCAAACTTTCTAGATATTTTGGAATTTTGCCAAAAGAAGCAACAAAAGAACAACTTTATAAGTCAGTTGTCATGTGTGTAAGGGATATTCTATTGGAGAAAAGGAGTGCTTTTAACAAAGAATATAGGGCACAAGATGGTAAAAGAGTTTATTATCTTTGTATGGAATTTTTGCTTGGGCAGTCACTTAAAAATAACACGTATAACTTAAATATCCAAAATGCATTTAATAGTGCATTAAAAAATGAATTTTCTTGTTCGCTTGATGAATTATACGATTTAGAGCCTGATGCTGGGCTTGGAAATGGCGGTTTAGGGAGACTTGCAGCATGTTTTATGGATGCACTTGCAAGTCAAGATTATCCAGCAATGGGGTATTCAATTAGATATGAATATGGTCTTTTTAAGCAAAAGATAGTTGACGGCTGGCAAATGGAACTTCCTGATATTTGGCTTCCCGGTGGTGAAGTTTGGCTTACTCAGCGTATGGACAAGACTTTTAAAGTTAAATTTGATGGGCATATTAAAGAAAATTGGACGGAAAAAGGGCTTGAAATTGCACATTACGATGCAAAAGAAGTTGAAGCAGTTGCTTATGATATGATGATTTCTGGCAAAGATAGCAAAGCCGTTTCTGTATTAAGACTTTGGAAGGCACAAAACATACGAGATTTTGATATGAAAACATTTTCGCAAGGCGATTATATTAGAAGTATGCAAGAAGATAATGAAGCAGACTTAATTTCAAAAGTTTTATATCCATCGGATAATCATTTTGAAGGAAAATCTTTAAGATTAAAGCAACAATATTTACTTGTTTCTGCAACACTTCAAGATATAATTTCCGATCATATTGTAAAATATGGCTCGCTATATTCTTTGCCCGAAAAAGCATCAATTCATTTAAATGACACACACCCAGCACTTTGCATTCCGGAGTTTATGAGAATACTTATTGATGAAAATAACTTCAGTTGGGAAGATGCATGGAATATCGTGACAAAAACTATTGCATACACAAATCATACAGTTATGAGCGAGGCTTTAGAAAAGTGGAGTGAAGATTTAATCGCAAGAAGATTGCCACGAATTTATATGATATTAAAAGAGATAAACGAGAGATTTTGTGCTGAAATATGGCAAAAATATCCGGGTAATTGGGAAAAGATAGACCGAATGAGTATTTTTTCGCATGGAGAGATTAAAATGGCAAATCTATCGGTTATTGCTTCTCATACGGTCAATGGTGTTTCTGCACTTCATACTGGCATCATTAAAAATAGTATATTTAAGGACTTTTATGATGTTTATCCACAAAAGTTTATAAATATTACAAACGGAATTGCGCATAGGCGTTGGCTTTGTCAGTCAAATAAAGAACTTTGCGACCTTTTAAATGAGTGCATTGGCAATGGTTATGTTATGGATGCATCAAAACTTGTTGATTTTAAAAAGTTTGAAAAAGACACAAGCATTCTTAACCGATTAAATGAAATAAAAAGTATTAAGAAAAGACAGTTTTGTGAATATGTAAACAAAAAGCAATCAATAATTATTGACCCAAATAGCGTTTTTGATGTTCAAGCAAAGCGTTTGCACGAATATAAAAGACAACTTTTAAATACATTATATATAATTTCACTCTATAATGATTTAAAAGAAAATCCAAACCTTGATTTAGTGCCAAAAACATTTATTTTTGGGGCAAAAGCAGCGCCAGGATATTATTTTGCAAAACAAATAATAAAACTTATTTGCTGTATAAGTAAAGACATTGAAAGGCATGCTAAAATTAGAGAAAAATTAAGGGTAATATTTTTAGAAGATTACTCGGTGTCAATGGCAGAAAAATTAATTCCAGCAACCGAAATAAGTGAGCAAATATCTCAGGCAGGCAAAGAAGCAAGTGGCACTGGAAATATGAAATTTATGATAAATGGTGCGCTAACAATTGGAACTCTTGACGGAGCAAATGTTGAAATGCAAACTGCTTGTGGTAAAGATAATATTTTTATTTTTGGCTTGACGGCAGAAGAGGTTGAAAGAGAGTGGGAACAAGGTTATAATTCTTCGCTTTATTACGCAAATAATAAAAGGTTAGAAAAGGTTGTAAAGGCATTAAATATCGGTTTTAATGGTCAAAGTTTTAGCGACATTGCAAACTATCTTCTTACTGCAAGTCCTGTTGCAGACCCTTATATGTGCCTTGCTGATTTCGGGGCATATTATGATGTGCACAAGGTTGTTGATGATCTATACTATAACAAGTTAGATTGGGCAAACAAAAGCCTAAACAATATTGCTTCGGCTGGTATTTTTACAAGCGATAGAAGTATAAATGAATATGCAGAAAGAGTTTGGGGACTTAAAAAAATTAGATAGATGATATATAATCCACTTGACACATTTTACAAAAGTCAAATAGGGGCAATTAAAGAGAATACTGAAATAACTTTTAGAGTTAAAGGTAACTTTAACTCTTGTGTTTTTTGCATTAAGAAAGATGGTTTTGGATATGAAATTTATCAAATGCAAAAAAAAGAAAACTATTTTGAAATTAATCTAAAGTTAAATAGCGGGTTATATTTTTATTATTTTGACCTAAAAAACGGCGAATTTATATCAAATAGTTATTCTTATACTGGTGTTATTGCAACAACTAAACAAGATTTTCAACTTTCGGTATATGATTATGAATATAAAGTTCCGTCTTGGCTTGCTGGTGGCATAATTTATCAAATTTTTCCAGATAGATTTTATAGATGTGAACAAGAAAAAAATGTGCCTAGTTATAAAGTTTTACACAAAGATTGGAACGAAACGCCTGTTTTTATGCCAAATGAACATGGTGAAATATTAAACAATGATTTTTTTGGTGGAGATTTTAAAGGAATAACAAAAAAATTAGATTATATCAAAAGTTTGGGCGTTGATGCTATATATCTTAATCCAATTTTTAAGGCGTTTTCTAACCATAGATACGATACCGGCGATTATATGCAAGTTGATGAACTACTTGGCGATGAAAAGGATTTAATTGTGCTAGTTAATAAAGCAAAAGAAAAGGGAATTAAAATTATTTTAGACGGTGTTTTTAATCATACAGGTGTTGACAGCGTGTATTTTAATTGTTATAATAGATATGATAATTTAGGTGCTTATCAAGGCAAGAATTCCAGGTATTATAAATGGTATAATTTCAATAATTTTCCTAACGAATATCAAAGTTGGTGGGGTATTAAAACTTTGCCTACAATAAACAAAGAAAATCAAGATTATATCGACTTTATAACGGGTGAAAACGGCGTAATTGACCATTACACAAAACTTGGCATTTGCGGTTGGCGACTTGATGTTGTTGATGAACTTCCGTCTAACTTTGTTAAAAAGATTAGAACGGCAGTAAAAAGAGTAGATGAAAATGCTTTCATTATCGGCGAAGTTTGGGAAGATGCATCAAACAAAATTTCTTATGGAAAAAGAAGGGAATATTTTCAAGGAAAAGAACTTGACAGCGTGATGAATTATCCACTAAAAAATGCAATAATCGAGTTTGTTTTAAGTGGAAATGCCAAACAATTATCTCACACTATTTGTGAGCAAATAGACCATTATCCACAAAGTGTTTTGCACTCGCTTATGAATATTTTATCCACTCACGATACTGCTAGAATTTTAAGCGTGTTAAGTGGTGAAAGTACTTATGGAAAAGATAAAATAGAACTATCAAAACTTAAAATTTCACCTAAAAATATGCAAGATGCTATATTTAGGCTAAAAGTGGCGACACTGCTTCAATTTACACTTTGCGGAGTGCCATCAATTTATTATGGCGATGAAGTGGGTATGGAAGGTTTTTTTGACCCATTAAATAGATGCACATTTCCTTGGGGCGATGAAAACCTTGAGATTTTAGAGTGGTATAAGTTTTTGTCAAGGCTTAGAAAAGAGTTTTCTGCGTTCAAAAATGGTAAATTTAACAATATTTATAACGATAATGGCGTTATGATATATAAAAGAATTGATGATAAAAGTCAAGTTCTAATATGTGTAAATATATCGCAAAACACTTACGATTTTAAGTTTAATGGAAGATTAAAAGAATTAATTTCAAATAAAATATATTCAAATCAATATATTCTAAATAAAAAAACTATAGCAATATTTATTAAACACAAAGGAAGATATAATTATGAAAATGTTTGCAACTCAAGAATACTATGATTTAACGCTTAAATTGACAGAAGAATTATGTAAAATTCCTGCACCATCAGGCTTAGAAGATAAAAGAGCCGAATATATTAAAAACTATTTGCATGATATTGGTTATGTAAATGCATATATTGATAGCGTTAAGAACGTTATTTGGGATATAAAAGGTAATAATGACACATATTCATTATTCATGGCACATACAGACACTGTTTTTCCTGATTTAGAGCCACTTCCATATATTGATGATGGGGAAATTATAAAGTGCCCAGGCGTTTGCGATGATACAGTTTGCGTTGCAATGATTTTAGCATTTTGCAAATACTTAAAAGATATCGATTATAAAACTGAAAAATCTGTTTTATTTTCTGCAAATGCTTGTGAAGAAGGGCTTGGTGACCTAAAGGGTTGTAAGCAAATATTTAAAGACTTTGCAAATAAAATAGAAGTTATGTTTACTTTAGATGGTGGCTATAATCATATTGTAAATAAAAGTGTAGGCTCGCACAGGTATAAAATTGTGGCAAAAACTCAGGGTGGACACTCTTATGGTGGTTTTGGAAGAACAAATGCCATTGCTGTTTTATCTAACTTAGTTAATGAGATATATAAAATTAAAGTTCCACAAAAAGAAGGGGCTAAAACAACATATAATGTTGGAATGATTAGTGGTGGAACATCTGTAAATACAATTGCTCAAAGTGCTGAATTGCTTTGCGAATATAGGTCAGATGATAACGAGTGCTTAAATATTATGAAAGAGAAGTTTAATTGTATTTTTGAGCAAGTTAAAAGCGATTTTCCAGATGCTACGATATCAGTTGAACTTGTTGGGGACAGACCTGGTATGGGCGAAGTTGACAAAACTAAATTAGATATGTTTGCAAATATTGTTGTTGAAATCCAAGAAAAACACGCCAAAACTGAGGTTAAAAAAAGTTCAGGTTCAACTGACTGCAATATTCCACATTCTATGGGAATACCTGCGATATGTGTTGGTGTATATAAAGGTGCTGGCGTACATACTAGAGAAGAATATTTAGTAAAAGAGTCAGTTAAGATAGGATTAAACGTATTAAATGACTTATTTTTTAAGGTTTCAAAGTAAAATTAACCCTAATTTTTAGAAATTGTAATAAATAGTTGACACTTTTATAAAAAGGTGCTATTATAAAGAAAAACAATATAAACCGATGATGTAAAGTAGTAAATTTTGCAGAAGTTTTTAGAGAGATTGTGGTTGGTGAAAACAATTGGCGGAGCAATTTTGAATGGATTACTGAGGGTGGCAATGAAAATAAGAGTAGTTGCTGACGCAAAAGGCCAAGCGTTAAAGTGGCAGGGCATTATTGTGCTCGAAAGAGACAAAGTTTTAAACTTTGTGAAAGTGGGTGGCAACACGGATATATTCGTCCCATAGAATATTCCGTGTTTTTTATTTTAAATAAGGAGAAATAATTATGCAAGACAAAAAGATTCCAACAAAAATTTATCTTCAAGAAAGTGAGTTGCCAAAGTGTTGGTATAATATAAATGCTGTTATGAAAGATAAGCACGATCCAGCGCTTAATCCTGTAACAAAAAAACCTATCACTTTTGAAGAATTAAGTGAAATTTTGTGTGATGAACTTGCTATGCAAGAATTAAATATGACGGATGAATATATTCCTATTCCTGAAGAAGTTCAAGAGTTTTATAAAATGGTTCGTCCATCACCATTAACAAGGGCATATTTTTTAGAAAAAGCACTTGATACACCGGCAGAAATCTATTATAAATTTGAAGGTAACAACACTTCAGGTTCGCATAAATTAAACTCTGCTATTGCACAAGCATATTATGCAAAAAAGCAAGGTTTAACAAGCCTTACAACCGAAACTGGTGCAGGTCAATGGGGAACGGCGCTTTCAATGGCTTGTGCATTTTATGGACTTGATTTAACTGTTTATATGGTTAAGAGCAGTGCTGAACAAAAACCATTTAGAAGAGCAATTATTGAAACTTATGGTGGAAAGGTTATTCCAAGCCCATCAAATACAACAAAAGTTGGTAGGGAAATTTTAGAGGCTTTCCCAAACACTGGTGGCTCGCTCGGTTGTGCAGTTTCTGAAGCAACAGAAAAGGCATTAAACACACCAAATTGCAGATATGTTTTAGGTAGTGTTCAAGACCATGTTATTTTGCATCAATCTATTATCGGTTTGGAAACTAAAGTTGCTCTCGAAAAATATGGTATCGAGCCAGATATGTTTATAAGTTGTGTTGGTGGTGGTTCTAACTTCGGTGGTTTTATTGCACCATTTGTTAAAGATAAAATTGAAGGCAAAGCAAAATATAAGATTATTGGTGTTGAGCCAGCATCTTGCCCATCTATGACAAGGGGTAAATATGCTTATGACTTTGGTGATACGGGCAAAATTACGCCACTTCTAAAAATGTGCACGCTTGGTAGTGGCTTTATGCCATCAACAAACCATGCTGGTGGGCTTAGATACCACGGTATGAACCCAATTGTGTCTAAACTTTATCATGATGGTTATATCGATGCTGTTGCAGTTGAACAAACTAAGGTGTTTGAAGCAGCCGTTATGTTCGCTAAGTCAGAAGGTATACTTCCCGCACCAGAATCTTCTCATACAATTAGAGAGGTTGTTGACCAAGCATTAAAGTGCAAAGAGACAGGCGAAAAGAAAACGATTGTGTTCTGTTTAACGGGAACGGGGTATTTTGACCTTGCGGCATATTCAGCATTCAATAATAAAACTATGTCTGATTATATTCCAACAGATGCTGAATTACAAAAAGGTTTTGACACTTTGCCAAAAATTGACTAATTTAATTATTTTTCGATTATTACTTGCAATATTAAAATAAATATATTATAATAGTATTATAAATTTATTGGAGGATACATTGATGGCAGTAGCAGATAAGGTAATTGAACTTATTTCTAAGCAACTTAATAGACCTGCTGAAGAAATCACATTAGACAAAGAAATTGTTAAGGATTTAGGTGCAGATTCTTTAGATGTTGTTGAAATGCTTATGAGTTTGGAAGAAGAATTTGAAATTTCAGTTCCAGAAGAAGATGCAGTTAATATTAAAACTGTTGGTGATATTGTTAATCTCATTGAGCAAAGTAAATAGTTTTATAACTAAAATTAATATTATTTAAATTAAAAGAAGCCATTTATTAAATGGCTTCTTTTTTTTTGCTAAAATACTTAAATTTTGTTAATTGATTACTTTTTCTTTTTAGAAAGGTCAAGATTTTTAAATAGTTTTTGCAATATAAACGCTAATGGAATATCTGCAAGAACAACGAGTGAAATAATAATCAAATAAACATAATGTTTACTCAATGGAAGAAGTTTTGCTAGTGTAATATAACTTCCTAAATCAGTTGTCATTGCAAGCGCTGATATTATAACTATTATAAACAAGTTAGAAAAGAACACTATTGAACGATATTTGTTTAGTGGTTTGCATGTGATAAATAAGTTTATAACGCCAGCAAATGTTAAAACATATATTCCCATTGTGTCAAATATTTCTTTGTTAAGCGATGGGTTTGGCATTCTAAATAGTTCTATAATAAATACGCTTAAAACCATAAGTAAAGCACTAGGTAGCGACTTTTTGATTATGTAACTTATAAAATGTCCGTCAACCCTAGAATCGTTTGGTTGGAATGATAAGAAGAATGAAGGTATGCCGATTATAAATACTTCAAACATTATCATGTTTGAAAGAGTATAAGGGTATGTATTCATGTAAGGCAAACATAATGTTATTATTCCCCAAAGCATTGTAAATAGTGTTTTCATTAAAAAGAGAGATGCCGAACTTTGAACATTATTTATAACTCTTCTTCCTTCGTAAACAACTTTTGGCATAGAATTAAAGTTGTTGTCAAGAAGAACTAAGTGCGAAACATTTCTCGCTGCATCGCTACCTGAAGCCACAGAAACTGCACAATCGGCTTCTTTTAGGGCTAGAATGTCGTTTACACCATCACCAGTCATAGCCGTAACATGTCCAGCACTCTTTAATGCTTTAACTAAAATTGCCTTTTGTTCAGGGGATACTCTGCCGAAAACAGTATATTTGTTTGCAGCGTCAAAAACTTGTTCATCGGTTAAGCCTTCTAAACTGATATATTTATCAGCATTGTCAATACCAACTCTCTTTGAAACTTCAGAAACGGTAATTGCATTATCGCCCGAGATAACCTTGATTTGAACATTATTGTCTTTAAACCATTTAATTGTAGAAATGGCATCTTCTCTAACATTGTCTGCTATAATAATAAGCGAAATCGCCTTAAAATCATTAGGGATTTTGTCATCAGCAAGCATTTGGCTAGATTTTGCCAAAACTAAAACTCTAAGACCTTTTTTTGCATAATCATTTATATTATCTTTATATAAATCATACTCTGTTTTATTAAGTACGAATTCTGGTGCACCAAAAGCAAAAGTGCCAATTTT
>JAZOMM010000157.1:0-2799 GCA_045653965.1 Christensenellaceae bacterium
CTAAAATGTGCAAGCCACCTGCTTCAACAACCTTAATCTTTTCTTCATCAGTTTGCGCCTTAAAGTTTTGGTAAATTTCATTGTAATGGTCTCTAACAACCTTTACATCTTCTGGGATATTTGTAATAAATGATGTTGCAAGTTCGATAACATCTTCTTTAACGCCTTCTTCTCTGAGTTTTCTCTTTGCCAAGAACTCAGGGTTACCACCGAGCAAAATATCTGTACCACGACCAGCCATGTTGGTTGCAATAGTAACAGCACCAAGCCTACCTGCTTGTGCTACTATATCTGCTTCTCTTGCGTGATTTTTAGCGTTTAACACATTATGTTTTACGCCATTTCTTATTAAAAGTTTAGAAATTTCTTCAGATTTTTCAACGGTAACAGTACCCACAAGGATAGGTTGACCTTTTTTGTGGCGCAAAATAATTTCTTTTATTATCGCCCTATTTTTGCCGTTTGTTGTTTTGTAAATTACATCTGGCATATCAATTCTTGCAACAGGTCTATTTGTTGGTATTTCCAAAACATCTAAGCCATAAATTGCCCTAAACTCTTCTTCTTCACTCTTGGCAGTACCTGTCATACCAGATAACTTTTTGTAAAGACGGAAATAGTTTTGGAAAGTGATTGTTGCATAAGTTTTATTTTCGTTTCTAATTTTAACACTTTCTTTTGCTTCGATTGCTTGGTGCAAGCCATCAGAATATCTTCTACCTATCATAAGACGACCTGTAATCTCGTCAACGATAATAACTTCGCCGTCAGAAACAACATAGTCATTATCACGCCTAAAGATATAGTTAGCCTTTAATGCTTGTTGAATATGATGAGAAAGCGATGCGTTTTCTATATCAGAAAAACTGTTAAGCCCAAAGAAACTTTCGGCCTTTGTTGCACCAGATTCGGTTATTTGAACGCTCTTTTCCTTTATGTCGATAGTAAAGTCTTTGTCTAAAACCAAAGTTTTAACAAATCTATTTGCCGTGATATATTTATCGCTTGATTCTTGTCCTTTACCAGAAATAATAAGTGGAGTTCTCGCTTCGTCGATTAAAATTGAGTCAACTTCATCGACAATTGCAAAGTTTAATACCCTTTGAACCATTTGCTCTGTTTTTGTTTTAAGGTTATCTCTCAAATAGTCAAAGCCCATTTCGTTGTTTGTGCCATAAGTAATATCACAAGCATAAGCCTTTTTCTTATCTTCATCTTCCATACCTGTGACTGCAACGCCAACAGTTAGTCCTAAGAATTTATATACTTTTCCCATCCACTCAGCGTCACGGCTTGCAAGATAGTCGTTGACTGTTACGATATGAACGCCGTCACCTGTTAAGGCATTAAGGTATGCTGGAAGTGTTGCCACCAAAGTTTTACCTTCACCTGTTCTCATTTCGGCAACTCTGCCTTGGTGCAAGCAAATACCACCGATAATTTGAACTTTATAGTGTTTCATGTGAAGAACACGATAAGCGGCTTCTCTAACCACAGCAAAGGCATCGCACAAAATGTCATCTAAGGTTTCGCCGGCTTTTAATCTGCCACGCAAGAAATCTGTTTGGTCTTTAAGTTCTTCATCTGTAAAACTTGAATATTTTGATTCTAATTCGATAACCTTGTCTGCAAGCCTATCTAATTTTTTTAAGTTTCGGCGACCTTCACCACCGAGGATATATCTAAATAATCCCATAAAATACTCCTAAACAAAATTAATATTTATCTTTAGGTGGCGTGCTTGCCACCGTTATTAAATTTACTATTTTAGCGCCAGCCTTTTTAAGCCTGCTAGCCACGGCTTGTGCCGTTGCACCTGTAGTTGAAACGTCATCTACAATTAAAATGCTTTTATCAACGACCGATTTCTTATCCACAACTCTAAATGCACCATCTAAGTTCTTTAATCTTTCAGCCCTACTTAAAGTTGCTTGTCTTTCGGTGTCTTTAACTTTTTTCAAACAATCTAATACCCGAACATTTATTCTTTCGGATAACTTTTCTGCTAGTATTTTAGATTGATTATATCCACGCTTTTCTAACGCCTTTTCGGTCATGGCAATATACACCAAATAATCGGCATTAAAATAGTTTTGAAAGTAAACTGAAGATAACTGCTTTGCAAAATAATCGATAACATATATTGCTCTATTGTATTTTGCATCTTTTATTAACTTGCTTATAGGATAGTCGTAACTAAAAGCGCTTCTGCACATATCTAAATCGACTAAAACGTTTTTGCAAGTTGAACAATAATTTTCAAAGGCAATAATTTTTCTTCCACAATGCGCACAAAGTGGTCCATCGTTATATGGAAGTTTCTTTTTGCACTCATCACAAAACTCTTGACCTTCAAACACTTCTTTTCCACAAACTAAACATTTCCAATGTGGATTGTAAAAATATCTGTTAAAGAAATTGTTGAAAAACTGCTTAATCCCCATAAAAACTATAAGTATTTCTTTAAGTCGCAAGCCTTGTCGGTGTTTTCCCAACTGAACCCTTCTTTACCAAAGTGCCCATAACTTGCCGTTGCCGAATATATAGGTTTTCTTAAATCAAGTTTTTCTATAATTGCCGATGGTCTTAAATCAAACTCTTTAACAACTATATCAGCAAGTTCTTGGTCGCTTAGTTTACCCGTTCCAAACGTATTAACCAAAACAGAAACAGGTTTTGCTACGCCGATTGCATAAGCAAGTTGTATTTGACACTCGCTTGCAAGCCCTGATGCAACTATGTTTTTACATACATATCTTGCCATATAGGTTGCCGAACGGTCAACTTTTGTTGGGTCTT
>JAZOMM010000158.1:0-10699 GCA_045653965.1 Christensenellaceae bacterium
CGATTTTACTGCATAATCAAGTGACTGAGTTGGATTTTCATCTTGATAATAATAGTAATCTATTTGTACGCCTGTCGTTTTATCGGTTAAAACACTAAAATTTTTACTTAGAACAAAAGCAAAAGAGCGAGCGCTATCTACCTTAAACGAACAAGTTTGTTTATTGCCATTATTTGTTTTGTCAATAAGCGCCCCACTTGATGCCACTAAATATTCGCTATCACAAGTTATTTTAACTTTATAGTTTGCACACTCGCTATAAAAAGGGTCGCCCTTATCATAATAAGCACACTCGTAAAACTCGCCATTTTCATACACGCATAAAATTGGATAAAAATTTGCAAGATTTATCGTTTTGTCGTTATAGCCTGTTCTTGCAACAACGTTTGCAAGGGAAACACTAAATTTTATGTCAATGTTTACCTTTTCATCAGGGTAAAGCCCGTTAAAAAGTTTAACCGACAAAATGTTTTTGTCTTGACCACAAATAGTAAACTCTGCACTTTTGCCATTTATATTAACCTTTTCAACTGCCATATCCCCATAACTCATGCCATTAGGGTATGCCCTAGACAAATATTGTGCTGAAATAGGCGAAATCAAAGCATCTTTTCTAAAAGCGTTTGCAAAAAGATTAAACTTTAACTCAGTAAGCACACTTTCGGTGTTATTTATAAAGTCCACACTTTCAGTCCCACTTAAAACATTGCCATCAAGCGTGCACTCAATATTATACTCTGTTAAATTTGTCTTTTCTTTATCAATGCACCCACCCATATAGATAGAACTAATTGATAAAATTAAAGCGCAAACTAAAAGTGCTATTTTTCTCATAAAAAACCCCAAACAAGATACTTTATCATATCTTATTCGGGGCTTAACTAAAATATACCTTTTAGATTATCTCTATTTTTCTTGTGTTTCTAAATATTTATAAGGGTCGATATATTGACCATTTTCTTTAACTTCAAAATGAAGGTGTGCGCCTGCCTTATACTCTTGTCTATTAGTTACAGAAACTTGACCTATTTTGTCACCTTGCTTAACCGTTTGTCCAACGCTTACACCTTCGCCGTCAGCAAGCGAATTATATATTGTAAACAAGCCGTTGCCGTGGTCAATGGTTATAGTTGCGCCTTGCAAAAAAGTGTTTTCAATGCTTACAACCCTTCCATCATAAACGGCATATACATCGCTACCTTCTGGTGCATAAAAGTCCATGGCAAGATGCGCTGTATATCTATTTAGCGTGCTGTTATACACCATAGTTTCACCATATTCGCCTATTGCCGTTGGGTTCATAACAGGCATAATAAATTCTACCGGCTTAACGACAGGCAAGTTTTCATCATCTGGCGAAGTTGCTGGGCTATCGTTTGGCGAGTGAATTGGTGGGTTATTATTTAACTCTAACTCATTGTTTTGATTTGCAACCATAAATGCAATTGAAAAACTAACTGCTAAAATACATAGCACAAGCACGATATAAACTGCGTTCCTTTTTAAGAAAAATAACACATTTCTTCTTTTCTCTTTCATTATTTTGTTTCTCCTTTTACTATTGTCACATCGATTATTGACCGATTAATTTTTTTTATACCTAAAAATTAAAAACTTCCATAAATTATTGGAAAACCTATTTTAACACTATCTTTTCTTATAGCAATATGCACATTTATTAGGTTGCCATTTATCATTT
This sequence comes from Christensenellaceae bacterium, assembly GCA_045653965.1. GTDB lineage: Bacteria > Bacillota > Clostridia > Christensenellales > Borkfalkiaceae > UBA1259. The sequence goes on from JAZOMM010000158.1 coordinate 1,700, forward strand.
CTAAATACTTTACCTTTTTAGAATATCCATAATAACAAACTACTTCGCCAAGATTTTCTTCATAAACTATGTCAACATCTAACTCTTTGATAAACTCATCTAAGCAAAAATTTTCTTCTTTAAGTGTGCAACTTTCTCCTTTTATGCCAAGAATAAACTTGTAGTCATCTTTTTTAACCGTTTTTATTTGGCTAGTTGTTGAATAACTTTTAAGGTAAATTTCATACTCATTAGCCTCTAACACAGGCACTCTATTTGCGACAAATAGGCATATAACTAAAAGCAGTGATGCAATCGCCACGCTGAACTTTTTTAGCACAAAAAATACCCCCTTATGCTTTCGCAAGGGAGTATTGCCACTTTTATTTTCTTTTATACCTTAAACTATCAAACTATTTTGCCTAACAAAAGTCATGCCGTTTATACTAAGGTTAGTGTCACCACAAACGCTAACACATATATCGAGTTTGTGGCTATATAACTTGCGTTTTTTATTATTTTTTGTAGTCTTTACAGGCAAACCTTTTTCTATTTTGCAAACGAACTTGTTATAAATTTTGAAAAGAGTTTTAATTTCTTCTTTATCTATTAGACTAATTTCTATATCTATTTTGTCTATTTGATTACATATCGACTTTATGCAACTATTTATTTCTTGTCTGCTAAGATAACTAACCAACCTTGCCCTAGACGATAAATCAATTGTTTCTTGCTTTTTGTTTAATAATAAGTTGTTATATTGTTTAACTATTTTTTTTGATGCCAAATAATTAGTTTGCAAATGGTAAAAGGTGTTTTGCATTAAATAGCAAGTTGTATTAGCCGAAAAATATTTGCTTTCTTCTTTTTGAGAGGGAATTTTTTCTAGTTCAATTAATTTGTCAAAAAGATAATCTAGATTTTTTTCATAATCTTCTAAACTTGTTACAGCGCTAACTATCAGTCTTTTTGCCTTGCTGAAAAAATGACAATCTAAGGGGCTTTTAGTTATGGCTTGACAAAATATATAGTCAATTAAATAAAGCGTTCTCACGGCAAAGTTTTCAAGTATTTTATAAGCATTTTTGTTTGGCAAATAACAATACCTTTCCACTTCTATTTGGCTTTTGCCACTATCAAATATTCCATAAATATCACTTGATAGTTGAAGGTAAAATATTTTAGGAATTTTTTCTAAACCACCTAATATGTGGCATAATATTTGTTTGTTAAAAATAACAACTCCACGAAAGTCTATTATAAGATTTTTTTCCTTTAGTAAATCATCTAATTGCCTAAAATTATCTTCTTTTATTAAAACGATATGTGCTTTTGTGCCTTTAATAGAAAATTGATTAAAAATAGTGTTTCCAAACTCAAAATATTCGCTATCGGTCATCAACAGCAAAATGTTTGAAAATGGCAATTTTTGGCATATTTTGTTTGCAAAATCGCAAAAATCAATCACATAAGTCATCTTTTCACCCACTTAATTTAATAAATTTTCAACTACGAATAAAGCCAAAAACCTTTATTTGATAGGCTATATTTTAAAAAATGCTTTAATTTATGTCAACAAAATGCTTAATTTTTCAAAAAAGTGGCAAAAATGGGCATTTTTTTGTCAAAAATGACAATTTTTTTAAAAAAACTATTGAAAAAATTTTTATTTGTGGTATAATAATTACAATAATATATGGAGGACTTATTTTATGAATAAGAACGAATTAGTAAGGGCAATCGCAAACAAAGTAGGCATCACACTTAAAGATGCAAATTTAGCACTTGAAGGCGTTATCGACGCTATCACTGATGGTCTTAATGACGGAGAAAAAGTTCAAATTTCTGGCTTTGGAACTTTCGAATTAAAGATTAAACCAGCAAGAGAAGGAATTAATCCAAAAACACAAGAAAAAATTAGCATCTCAGAAACAAAGATTCCTACATTCAAATTCGGTAAAGCTTACAAAGATTCTTTCAACTAAAATTAAGATATATAATAAATCACACTGCAAAAAAGCAGTGTGATTTTTATTTTGTTATCATTTTTATTTTATTTATCTTTTTCCTTTACTTTTTCAAAAAGGAAAACAAGCCCTTTTTCTTTGGCTCTTCTATGGTTATTTCTAAAACCTTAAAACCTTCTTTTTCAACGACCTTTACAAGTTCTTCTTTATCTATTTCGGTTTTTGTTTGTATAATCGTTTGCTTATCTTGGTGCGATGAACTTACCTTTACATTTTTGAATTCTCTTTTTATTGCATCATTAACGTGTGCTTCGCACATCTTACACATCATGCCTTCAACCGATAAAACAATTTTAATCATTTTCTTTCTCCTTAATTTTTATAAATTTATAATGCTCGCTATTTATTGTTTGTTTTATTTTATTTGCATCAAACTCGCCGTCAAAAGTAATACTTACATTGCCCTTTTTATAATCAGCAACAGCCGTTAATATAAATGGCAGTTTCTTTAGAGCATTTTCCACTCTCTTTTCGCAGTGATTACACATCATACCCTTTAACTTAACCGTTATTTCATTTGAACTCAACCTTTTTGGCTTAAATAGGTTAAGCCTTAAGGCATTTCCCACCACAAACAAACTTGATATGCTCATTGCCCCAGCGCCAATCATAGGATTTAGCGTCAAATTAAACAACCTAATAAACACCCCTGCTGCAAGTGGAATACAAATCATATTATAAAAGAATGCCCAGAACAAGTTTTGTTTTATATTTTTTATAACGCTTTTACTTAAACTTATTGCATTTGCTGTGGAAACAAGGTCATTTTTCATTAAAACCACATCGGCAGCATCTATTGCCACGTCTGTGCCTTGACCGATTGCCACACCGATATCGGCAGTAGTTAAAGAAATGGCATCGTTTATTCCATCGCCAACCATTATAACCTTGCCTTGCTTTTTAAGGTCGTTTATAATGTTTGCTTTATCTTCAGGCATTAAACTATGATAAATTTCATCAATGCCGATTTTTTTGCCGATAGCGTTTGCCGTTTGCTTGTTATCGCCAGTTAGCATAACAACTTTAAGTCCAAGTTTTTTTAGTTCTTTTATTGCAAAAATGCTGTCCTTCTTAATTTCATCGGCAACAGCAATTATACCGATTACCCTGCCATCAAACGCAAAATATAATGGCGTTTTACCTTGCATAGCAAGATTTTGTGAAAAATTAACGGCGTTATCATCGCAATTAGCATACTCGCTTATAAACTTATAGTTTCCACCACAAAGGTTTTTTCCGTTAAGTTTTGCAAAAACCCCACCTCCTGCATAAATCCTAAAATCTTGTATTTCATTAGCAGTTAAACTTAGTTCTTGTGCTTTTTCAACTATGGCTCTTGCTAGTGGGTGTTCGCTTTTAATTTCTAAACTATATGCAAGACTTAAAAGTTTGTTTTCATCAAACTCATTAAGTGCAATTATGTCGGTTACCATAGGCTTTCCTAAAGTAATAGTGCCCGTTTTATCAAGCGCTATTATAGTTGCTTTGCCCGTTTGCTCTAAAGCCTCAGCATTTTTAAATAGAACGCCTATCTTTGCGCCCATACCACTGCCAACCATTATTGCAATAGGTGTTGCAAGCCCTAATGCACAAGGGCAACTTATAACCAAAACCGAAATTCCCCTTGCAAGCGAATATCCCACTTGGTTTGAGATAATAAGCCAAATGATAAAGGTAACAAGTGCAATACCCATAACGATAGGCACAAATATGCCAGAAACCTTGTCGGCTATTTTTGAAATAGGCGCTTTTGTAAGCGACACGTCGCTAACCATTTTTATAATTTTGCTTAAAGAAGTATCTTGTCCAACAAAGGTGGCAACGCACTTTATAAAGCCGAATTCGTTTATTGTGCCTGCCTTAACATCTTCGCCAACCGTTTTGTCAACAGGAATAGATTCGCCCGTTATAGATGATTCATCGATGGCGCTATGCCCTTCTAAAATAGTTCCGTCAACAGGGACAGCCTCACCCGGTCTTACAACAAAAACGTCGCCCACTTTAACTTGGTCAATTAAAACCACCCTTTCTTTTCCATCGACAACAATGGTTGCTGACTTAGGCGAAAGTGCCATTAAACTCTTTAAGGCATTTGTGGTTTTTCCTTTAGAATAAGACTCGAGCATCTTGCCCAAGGTTATAAGCACTAAAATCATTGCAGAAGATTCAAAGTATAGGTCGTGAAGATAACTTCTTGCTAAAACTATATTATTAGAACTAACTGCTATGCCTATTAAAACTAAGTTAACAACACTATAAACAAAACCTGCAAAAGAGCCCATTGAAACAAGGGTATCCATATTGGGTGCACCTTTAAATAGACCTTTAGCGCCGTTTATATAAAACTTTCTGTTTATTATAATAATGGTTAATGCAAGCACCATTTGGGCGCAAGCCACTAAAAACGGATTTTTATATAAAAACAAAGGTAAGGGCAAAGAAAGCATATTATGCCCCATAGAAATATACATTAAAAGAATAAGAAAACCAAGCGATAAAAAAAGCCTGTTTCTTAAAGTAATGGTTTCGCTATTCTGTTTTTTATCGGTTAAAGTTGTGTTTTCGGTGGCGATTGCGCTATACCCTGCGTTTTGAACGGCTTTAATTATTATCTCGTCGCTTGCAGTTCCTTCAACGGACATACTGCCAAGAAGAAGATTTACAGCAACTTTATCAACGCCATCGACCTTTTTAACTGCATTTTCCACCCTTGCAGAGCAAGCAGCACAACTCATGCCGATAATAGTAAACTTTTTCATGCTTTGTTTCCTTAATTTTGTTACTTTTAAAATTATATAACATTTTTTAACTTCGGTCAAATAAAATTAGAAAAAATAAAAAAGGTGCAGTCAAAAGTTTTCTGCACCTTTTATTTTAGTTTTTAGAAAAATGTTCCCCTTGCTTCTTCTTTAACTGATGAAGAAATAGAGAAAGGTATTCTTGTTTTATAACCGTGTTTTGCTGCCACTATCATTTTTGCTGGCCATGCAAAGATATCTCTGTTCCAAGTGTTAATGGTATCGTTATAAAGTTCACGAGCAGCAGTGATTTCAAGTTGAAGTTGATAGTTTTGTCTCATTGCGTTTTCAAATGCCTCGTGCGACTTTAAGTCTGGGTAATTTTCAAAAGCGATATTGATACTCTTTGATAAATCTTCAATTTGGCTTGCAACTTCGTTTCTCTTTTGGTCATCATTAAGGCTACCTGAACGATATTTAGCAATATTTTCAAAAACGCCCTTTTCAAACTCTGCTTGCTTATCCAAAATTTTTGCACAGTTTTTAAGAACTACCACGCGTTGTTCCATGTAGTTATCAATTTGAGATGCGTTCTTTTGGATTTTTTGTTGAAGTTGTTGGAAATAATTATCGGCTTTAATTTTCTTAAATAAGAAAATTACACCTGGAATTATAAATAGCACCCACAAAAGAACTTCAAATAGTTTAGAGCCAAAGCCAACTTTTGCCGTTATGGTTTGGTTAATGACGTTCACGTCTTTGCCTTCTAAGTTTACGTTGTTTTCATCTAATTGAATTGACATATTAGTTTTCTCCTTTGTCTTATTTTATTATTTATCAATTTTATTTAATACTTGTAAAATATCACTTGCATCTAGGTTGTCGATAATCTTTGCAAACAATCCGTGCAAGTATGCCGATGGCGTATCAAAAATCTCTTTATCTATATTTTGATTATACGCCTTAACAATAAAGTCTCTTTTATTTTGCCCTGCCGACTTAACTGCAATAGGTGTGTTCTTTTCGATAGGTAAATACTCTATCCAAGGAACAGGCACTAAGTGAGTTTTTCCGTCTCTACCAAACATAGGAACAAAATCTACCCTGTGGTGTGCTTGATAAGAACTAGCATTTATCATAACGATATCGGTGTCGCTTTTGGTTTTTACTAAACTTGCCTTTAGCATTACACTTGTTGCACTATTTGGTGGTGCAAAATGATGCGAACCTATGGCATTTGCCAAAACTTCGTGCTCATAATTAGAATAATTTGCATCGTACCTGTCCAAAGGCTCAAATACCATGCTTGGTTCTTGCTGATAGGTTGGAATTGTAAGTAGTGGTGCAAAATCAAAGTATATGCTCTTGAAAAAATTGTTATTTCTACTAATAAACTTTTGCTTTGCATCATCGATATCATATGAGCAATAATTTTCGCCATCGGTGTTCATATCCCACATTTGTGCGTGTTCGCTTTCTATGTAGTTGTGTTTTCCCCGTTTGGTGAAATAAAAATCATCGCCATACCCCACCTGTGAACGCAAAAGGTCAACCATATTAACTTGTGCAAGTGGAGAAAATAGATATCTAAACTGAACTTCGTTATCTCTATCTGTTGCGCCAAACAAAACATCGAATTCGGAGTTGGTCATTTCGGTAAACCCACTTCCCGTTTTTGTGGCTTTTTCAGACTTTTTCTTGAGTTTCTTTTCGCCCTTTCTAACCTTTTTTTCAATTTCCTTTTCAGTAAGCCTTTCTATATGCTCATATTTTCTTGAAAAGTTTAAGTCGGGCGCACTTTGATTTCCAAAACTTAATCCCGTTCCAAAATTATATTCAGGATAAGGCTTTATAACGGTTGCGTGCAAGGTGTCGGTGTGGTGAACCCTTCTAAGCCTTCCATCACTATCCCTTTCAACAGTGGTCCAATGAATAACAAGGCTACCTACATAAGGCTTTGTTCCCATATAATGATTTAAGTATCGATAGAAAACGAAAGGGTTTTCAAAAAGCCTTCCAGAAATCGTATCAACAACCGAGCGATTTTGGTCTATTTGGTCGATAAAATCGTAATTTTTGTTAAAATCAGCGTGAATTTTGCCATCATAATGCTTGTTAAACTTTATGTTTGGCATTGTTTTTTCTATGAGATTAAAGGTGTCGTACTCGGTAAATAGTGCATTAAGTGGCGCCATTTGACCTTGTGCTTGTTCTAAAATCGCCAACGCCTTTTGATTTTCAATATCTTTTTGCCCTTTTAATTGTTTAATAACAATGTTTATTTTTTTAGTAATTAAAAGGATAAAAACAACTGTTAATATCGTGCCGATTACAGGGCATAAAATTTGTGCCAAACCTTCGCCTATTGCTAAACCGATTATAGCCGTTAAAATGCTAACGATTATAAAGAAAATTAAAAAGCCTTTTAAGATTTTGTATTTAGATAGCCTACCTTCTAAATGGTCAACAATTTTCTTTTGCTTTTTATATTTTATAACAGTTTTTCTATTTTCTTCTACATCAACGCCAGATTTTTTAACTAAATCATCAAAATATTCTTTTACATTGCTGTCGTGAAGTGCTTTTGCCGTGTTTTCATAAAATTTTAAAGGCTCAAGCATTAAGTTTTCCATAGTAAAACCCCAAACTCTTTTATATATACATTATATAATAATAGCAAAAAATTGTCAATGTGCTTTTAAAATAAAAAACGCCACACCCTAATCTAGCGTGACGGTTATTCTTCTAGCAAATCTCCTATTGAAATTTCAAAATACTGTGATATTTTAACTAATGTATCTAAATCAGGCTCTCTGCTACCATTTTCCCAAAAACTAATTGTTTGGTTGCAAAAACCCAAGTCTTCCCCCAATTTTTGCTGAGATATACCTTTATTTACCCTTAATTCTTTTAATCTTTTTCCAAAAATATTTCCTTCCATATTTTTATTTTACAACAAAATGTAGGAATTTACTTGACTTCCTACATTTTGTAGGATATACTAATTATATTATTAACACAAAAGGAGTTTTTATTATGGAAAACATCAAAATTTCAAGCAAAGTAAGCAAAAAAGCAAAAATTGTTGTTTTAGGCATTGTTATAGGATCCTTTGCATTGGCACTAATTTTTCTTTTAGTTGCAATTTTAGGACAATATGCTATTTGTGACGATTATCACAGTTATTATTCAAGGTGGAGAGATATCTCTCATACTTATGCTGATTGTGGCAGTTGGGATATTTGGGATGGTGGATACATCTATTTGTTTTTCTCATTTACTTTCATTTCTTTAGTATTCTTTTTATATTATTGGATTATATGTAAATTTGAAATAATGGTAACCGATAAACGTGTTTATGGTAAAACTATTTTTGGACATTCAGTAGATTTACCTATTGATAGTATTTCTGCAGTTGGCAGTGGTATGTTTAATAAAATTGTTGTTGCAACATCTTCTGGCAAAATTAAGTTCTTTTTTATTGAAAACTCACCAGCAGTTCGTGAAGAAATATTGCAACTACTTATGCTTAGACAAGATGAAAAGAAAGTTGAAAGCACGTCTATTATTGCAAGTAGCACTGTAGATGAGTTAAAAAAATATAAAGAACTTTTAGATAGTGGAATTATCACTCAAGAAGAGTTTGATATCAAGAAAAAGCAAATTTTGGGTTTATAAACAAAATACAAAAAGCAACGAAAATTCGTTGCTTTTTTGTTTTATTTAAAAATAGAAAAGGTGCAGAAAACTCTGCACCTTTAATTATTTGGTTTTATTCTTAAAAGGGTTAATTACTTAACGATTTTAGAAACAACGCCTGAACCTACAGTTCTGCCACCTTCACGGATAGCGAATCTTAAACCTTCTTCCATAGCGATAGGTGTGATAAGTTCAACGTCCATTTTGATGTTGTCGCCTGGCATAACCATTTCAACACCTTCAGGTAATTTGATTGAACCTGTAACGTCTGTTGTTCTGAAGTAGAATTGTGGACGATAGTTGTTGAAGAATGGAGTATGACGGCCACCTTCTTCTTTAGTTAAGATATACACTTGACCTTCGAAAGCTGTGTGTGGTTTAACTGTGCCTGGTTTAGCAATAACTTGACCACGTTCGATATCTTTCTTGTCGATACCACGGAGAAGAGCACCAACGTTGTCACCTGCTTGAGCTTCGTCAAGAAGTTTTCTGAACATTTCAAGACCTGTGATAACTGTGTTTCTTGATTCTTCTTGTAAACCAACGATTTCAGCTGG
>JAZOMM010000159.1:0-2842 GCA_045653965.1 Christensenellaceae bacterium
AATTTAGGCATAATGAATAGGATGAGAAAATCATGCGAGTGAGAAACAAAAAAATATTATTTGTATGCACGGGCAACACTTGTAGAAGCCCCATGGCAGAAATAATATTAAAGAGTAAACTTAAAAACATCGGCATAAAAAATGTTAAGGTGTCTAGTGCTGGATTAAACACTGAGGACGGCTTAAAAATGAGCAAAAACTCATTTGAAGCATTAACACTAATGGGGTATAAGCCATATGGATTTAAGTCCAAAAGGTTAACCGAGCAAATGATTGCTAAAAGCGATGCTGTTATATGTATGACTGAAAGCCATAAGTATGCACTTAATAACTACCTTAATGTTTACACCATAAGCCAACTTACAGGGCTTGGAAATATTGAAGACCCTTATGGTGGCAATATAAATGTGTATATTAAAACATCGCATCAATTAGAAGATGCGTGTAATATAATTTTAGAACAAATCTTAAATCAAAAAGGAGAATAAAAAAATGAAAGTTGCAATAGGATGTGACCACGGTGGAATTAACTTAAAACCAGTCTTAATAGACTACTTAAACAAAAAGGGTATCGAATATAAGGATTTTGGTACTTTTGAAAAAACTTCTGTAGATTATAACGATTATGCAGAACCTGTATGTAATGCAGTTGCAAATGGCGAGTTTGACAAGGGCATTTTAATTTGTGGCACAGGCATAGGCATGAGCATTGTTGCAAACAAGATTAAAGGTATTCGTTGTGCACATTGTCACGACGTTTTCTCAGCAAAGGCAACGAGAGAACATAACGACACAAACGTTATCGCTTTTGGCGAAAGGGTTATCGGACCAGGACTTATGATTGAAATAGTTGATGCATTTTTGTTCACAGAGTTTTCTAATGATGCTCGCCATATCCGTAGGGTTGATAAAATTAAGAGTTTAGAACAAAAAAACTTTAAATAATATAAAAATATTGATAGGGGAAAAATCATGCAAAAATTAAAAAAAGCAATAATACCAGCGGCAGGACTTGGCACAAGGTTCTTGCCAATAACAAAGGCCGTTCCAAAGCCAATGCTTTCGGTTTTGGATAAGCCAACAATTCAATACATAGCCGAAGAACTTATAAGCGTTGGCATTGAAGAAATTATAATTGTAGTAAGTCCAGATAGTGGTGTTATTGAAAAGCACTTTGGCGAGTGCGAAGCCTTAGAACAAAGACTTTTATTAGACGGCAAACAAAAACTTTATGAAATTGCAAAAAACACACATAGGTTTAGCGTTAAGTTTGTTGTTCAACACGAGGCCAACGGACTTGCAGGTGCAATTTTATGTGCAGAACCTTTTGTTAAAGATGAGCCTTTTGCACTTTTACTCGGCGATGAACTATTAGTTGCAAAAGAAGGTGAAAAGCCTTGTATTAAGTCGCTTGCTGAAATTTATGAAAGCACAGGAAATAGCGTTATAGCAACTATGGAAGTGTTTGGCGATGATGTTTCTAAATATGGTAATATCGGTATCGAAAGCGAAACTGACGGCATTATTAAGGTTAATGCAATTTTAGAAAAACCATCACTTAACGAAGCACTTTCTAACAACGCCATCATAGGTAGGTATGTGCTTTCTGGCGAAGTTATGGGAATGCTAAAAACTCTTAAGCCACACGGAAGCGAGATATATTTAACCGACGTGTTAGACAAACTTTCTAAAGATGGAAAACTTTTGGCAAGCACAATTACTGACGATAGATATGATGTTGGCGATAAGTTTGGATACATAAAGGCTAATGTTGAAATGGCGTTAAAGAGCCAAGAAATCGGTCAAGATACAAAAGATTATATAAAAGAATTGGCAAAAACACTTTAAAATTAGGTAGAAAAGTTAGGGCGATATATGATTGATAAAGTTTGCAACAATTGTGGCTGGGCATTAAGCGAGTTTTATGCATCGGGAATGCTTGGTTGCGAGCATTGTTATAAGGCATTTGAAAAACAAATCGAACAAACCTTGTATAAGATACAAGGCAAGACTTTTCACACGGGAAAAACGCCATTTAATATGGGCAGTATAGAAAGACAACTACTTGCCGAATATAAATGGTTGTTAAATGAAAAAGAAAAGGCAACGATAGAAGGAAGATTTTCTGACATAAGGTCTTTATCTCAGCAAATTTTAGAAATTGCAGAAGAACTAAAGAAAAGGGGGGTTTTGTAGTATGGTTACCACTAATCTCGACCTTTATTTAGGAAACATTGTAACCACAAGGATAAGGCTTGCAAGAAATATATCTGGTTATCCATTTCGTATCAGTGATTATAGTCATGCAAGAGAGATTGTAAAAAAAGTTAATCGTGCACTCGTTAGGGCAGATACATTTAACTTATTTTACATTGAAAACTTGTCAGACATTAAACTCGAGAGCATGAAAGAAAAGCATCTTATCAGTCAAAACCTTATTGATAACAGGGACTTTGGTGCAGTTTTAATAAATCAAGACCAAAGCATATCGGTTATGATAAACGAAGAAGACCATATCAGAGAGCAATGCTTTATGCGTGGTTTAAGGCTTACAGAAGCATATAAAAGGCTTTGTAAGATAGATGAAGATATTGCCAAAAATTTAGACATTGCTTTTGATGAAAAATATGGATATTTAACGGCATGCCCAACCAACTTAGGCACAGGTATGCGTGCGTCGGTTTTAATGTTTTTGCCAGCACTAACAGAAAGTGGCAAGATAGGTGCTCTTATACAAGAAACAAGAAAACTTGGCTTAACCGTTAGGGGGTTATATGGCGAAGGCAGTGATGCTGAAGGCTTTATGTATCAAATAAGCAACGAAATAACCTTGGGTATAAGT
>JAZOMM010000160.1:0-2761 GCA_045653965.1 Christensenellaceae bacterium
CAAACCAATTAAACGATGCTATACTGCCACGAGCAATGTTTTTTATGCCACTAGCACCTATTGGCAGTATTGCCGAAAAATCTGCGTTAGATAAAGATAACACGATAAGTGTTATAAAGCCATTTATAGTTATCACCCATAAAATATCGGCAAGTCTACCAAGCACTCTAATCCTTTTAAAACACATATAAAAAGCAAGGATAAAAAGTGGCAAAAAATAAAACACGTTAGGCGTTAGTGTGTATAGGGTATATTCTACATAGTCCTTTTGTTCGTTTAGTGGCAAAATGGCCTTTGTCATAAAATAAATTAGGTATAAAAAAGCCATTATTTTAGCGCCATTTTTTCCAAAAATATCTTCTAGAATTTCAAAGAAAGTTTTATCTGTTTTTTTGCACACATAAACGATAGGAATAAGTGTTATAAAGTCAATGGCAAGGCTAAGTAGAACTGAAATCCACAAGTCTTCGCCCGAATATCTAGTAATTATACTTGGCAAACTAAAAAATTTTGTTATGGGCAAAAAAGCAATAATAAAAAAGCAAATTTGTCTTGTTTTTAATTGATACATACTATTCTTCCTTTTTAATTCTTCTTTTATTTTTGTTCCTTAGTGACACTGGTCTAAATTCAAACTCTTCTAAAAAGCCCTTATAAATGCCATCTTTCATATCCCTTAATATAAGTGGAGAAAATGGTGCTAAAAGTGGAGTAGAATAACTTTCAAACGAAATCAAATATACTGCAAGAATTGCAATAAAGATTAAAATGCCATACGCACCTAGCGTGCCAGCAACAATCAAAAAAACAATTCTAAGCACCGAAAATGTTTGCTCAAGTTCTGGCACGGTGTATAGGCATATGCCAGAAAGAGCCACAATCATAAGCGTTGGTGCTGAAATTATACCTGCATTAACGGCAGTTTCGCCAAGCACTAAACCACCAACTATCGACACCACCATGCCCACGTATTTTGGCATTCTAACGCTTGCTTCGTTTAATATCTCAAAAATGAGAAGGGTAAAAAACATCTCGTAACTCGGCGAAAGTGGAATGCCTTTTATGCTATTAACAATAGTAAGCAAAAACGACAAGGGTATAAGTTGAAGGTGAAATAGTTCAGCCGACACAAAGAGCGCAGGTAATAATAGGGCAATAGCAACCGAAATAACCCTAATGTATCTGGCAACGGTTGCACTGTATGAAGAATTATAATAATCGCTTGCACTTTGAAAATCTTCGATTAAAAGATAGGGCACGGTAAGGGCAATAGGCGAGCCATCGACAAAAATAGCCACCCTTCCTTCTAAAATTTTGCCAGCCAAAATATCTGGTTTTTCGGTGTTTCCAATCTGCTTAAAAAGCGAAAATTTATGTTCGCACAAAAACTTAGAAATATATGATGAGTCAAGCACGGCATCGATTTTTATTTTATTTAGTCGCTTTTTAACCTGCTCAATAAGGCTCTTTCTCGCTATGCCTTTTATATAACAAATAGAAATTGAAGTTTGCGAATATTCGCCAATGGTAAGGTTTTCAAAAATGAGATTTGTGGACTTTAATTTTCTTCTCATCATGCTTATATTTACCGATAAACTTTCCACAAAACCCTCTCTCGGCCCTTTGATAACGGTTGATGTCGGTGGCTCGGTTATAGCCCTTTTTTCAAAGTGTTTTAACCCAAAAGATAGCCCGAAATTTATGCCGTCACAAAGCAAAATTGCGTTGCCAAGAAGAAGGTCATCTATTAACTTTTCTATTTCTAAAATCTGTTTTTTTTCTGGGCTTAAAAACATTTCAAAAAGCGTATTTTCGTTAGGGTTTTCCTTGCAAAATGAAATAGGGCGTAAAATGAGTTCGCCCAATGCATCTTTATTTACTAAATCGTTTATAAACACCAAAATTCCACTTTTTTTATTAAGGTTTATATCCAAAAAAGTTATGTCGTCACTATTTAATTCTTGCTTTAGTTTTTCGGTGTTTTCTATAAGATTTTTTGATATTTTCATAAGAGTAGTTTTTGATAAAACAAACTTTTTATGTAAGCAAAAGAAAAAAGGGGGTTTTTGCCCCCTTAATCTTTTAAGTTTTTTTAATACTCTTTGCCCCAGTAATAATTAGTTTTGCTAAATGAAAGATGTCTGTGCTTGAAAGACTAGAGCAGTTATAAGAAAGTGTTTCCACCACTTGCTCCTCTAAAATCGTATCATCTTCCACTAATAGCACCTTTTCAATTTCAAGGGCAGTTTTTGTCAAAATGTCTTGAGAAACATATTCGCTTAATATTCCTTCAATTAAAAGTATTGTTGCATTTGCGCCGAGAGGCTTGCCTTTTGCAATCTTATTTATTGCAGAATAAAATATTGCAGATAGCGAACCACTTAAAATGCCTGCATAAAATGCTTCTTTAGTAAAATAAAATTTGTTTATAACAAAAATCATGTCATAACCAAAGTAAAGAAGCATTGCCAAAATGAAGGGAATATAAGTGACAAAAAGTTTAGGAAGTTTATTAAAAAACTTTTCAAGTGTTAGCCTTACTATGCAACAAAAAAGTGCTATAGCAAGCGTTGGAAGGCTATAAGAAAGAAAAAAATCTTGTAAAAATAAATAATCCATAATCCACCTTTTTTAGGGTGCATAAGTGATTACTTATATGCGTGAATACTTATAAGCCTTAAATAAAAATTATTAAATCTTAAATAGTTATAAGCCATCAAAAATGCCCCCTTATTTTATTTTCCAAACGCCAAAGAAATAG
>JAZOMM010000161.1:0-7486 GCA_045653965.1 Christensenellaceae bacterium
TTTAGGGTGCATAAGTGATTACTTATATGCGTGAATACTTATAAGCCTTAAATAAAAATTATTAAATCTTAAATAGTTATAAGCCATCAAAAATGCCCCCTTATTTTATTTTCCAAACGCCAAAGAAAGATTAACACAAAATGTAAAAAAGTAAAGAAGTTTATGACATAAAAGATAAAAAACATTTAGGACTTGCTCTTTATAATAAAGTGCAAAATGAAAGCATAAGCATATATAAAAAATGTCAAAATTTGACAAAACAAGGAGAGAGAAATGTTTTTAAATGCAATACTTTACATGGCCAGCAAACTAACCTTTTTTGCTGGGAGCGTCATTAAGGGAAGTTCTTTTCCAAAGCCTCTTTCTCAGGCTGAAGAAGACGAGTGCCTTATAAAAATTAAAAATGGCGATAAAGATGCTAAAGACAAACTTATAAATCACAATATGCGCCTTGTTGCCCACATCGTAAAAAAATATTCAGGCTCGGCAGAGACCGATGACCTTATTTCCGTGGGGAGTATTGGCTTAATTAAGGCGATTAACACTTTTGAAAGGGGTAAGGGTTCGCAACTTGCAACTTATACTGCAAGGTGCATAGAAAATGAAATTTTAATGCTACTTCGCTCTAATAAAAAGTATAAAAGCGATATGCATTTATCCGACCCTGTAGGCACGGATAAAGATGGAAACGAATTAACGCTAATGGAACTTCTATTTGAAAAAGAAGACACGGTATTTTTGAAAGTTGATAGAAGTATCGAAAGGGAAAAGTTTTTAAGTTTTATAAAAGAGTTTTTAACCGAAAGGGAATACACCGTTTTGTGTTTAAGGTATGGACTTAAAGGCGAAAGGGTATATACACAGCGAGAAGTTGCAAAATTTTTAAAAATTTCACGCTCGTACATATCAAGAATAGAAAAAAAGGGGTTGGAAAAATTAAAAGAAGTTGTAAAAAAAGGACAATTTTATTGTTAAAATTTTATTTTTTTTATTGACAAATATGTTTGCTTAATATACAATTATATAAATATACTTTTATTTAGATTATTTTAAATATATATTATATATAATAGGAGAGTTGCTTTGGGCATATTTGATTTTGTCCAAAGCAATATAAAAAATATGACGCAATACTTTTTTAAAGAAGAATGTTACAAGGCAAAAAAACAACGAAGCATAGTGCTTAGCATTTACTTTATCGTGCTAGCAATTTATTTGGTGCTTAGCGTTGGTTTTTATTTATGGTTTAAAACTTTGCCATATAGGTCACCTGAAATTTCTAACGTTAAAATTTGGCATTATGGTGTAACGGCAATATTCGTTATCTTTTCGTTTATTTACTTGGGCATTATTTATAAGCGAGTTAATAGGTATTATCGCATGACAAACAATATGATAAACGGATTAAAAGAAACTTTCGTTGCTAGTTTTTTAGAATACGATGAAAACGTTAGGGATAAAGACGGCGTGGATTTTAAGTCACTTATCTTTTTAGAGTGGAATAAATATAAGCAAGATTTTTATGAAAGAAGGGTGCTTGTTCCATTCGAAAAAGAATTTCCTAAGTTTGAAGCAAACCAAAATATAAAATTTATCACACAAGGCAACGTCCTTGTAAGTTATGAAATACTACAATAAGGAGAATAAAATATGAAAGCAATAGTTACAGTTATTGGCAAGGACAAGCCAGGCATTATCGCAAAAGTTAGCACAGCACTCGCTGAAAATCAAGTTAATATCGAAGACATAAGTCAAACACTTATGCAAGATAATTTTACAATGCTTATGCTTTGTGACCTTTCATCTTCAAAATTACCACTTGAAAAGTTGCAAGCACAGTTAGTTGAATTAGGCAATCAAATAGGCGTGTCTATCCACGTTCAACACGAAGATATATTTAACGCAATGCATAAAATTTAAGGTGGACAAAATATGCTTAATAGAAAGGAAATTTTAGAAACCATAGACATGGTTGAAAAAGAGCACTTTGATGTTAGAACAATAACAATGGGCATATCGCTTTTACCATGTATTAGAGATGATGCAAAAGAAACGGCAAGACTTTGCTATGATAGAATTTGCAAAAAGGCAGAAAACATAGTTAAGGTTGCAAACGAACTTGGTGCTGAATATGGCATACCAATCATAAACAAGCGTGTGTCAATCACACCGGCAAGCCTTTTAACATCTTCTTTTTGTGGAAAAGAAACAGTGCTTGCAAAAGCACTTGACGATGCTGCTAAAAATGTTGGCATTGACTTTTTGGGTGGATATTCTGCACTCGTTCATAAGGGTATGACAAGTTATGAAAGGTCATTTATTGAAAGTATCCCAGAAGCGCTTGCCACAACGGACAGGCTTTGTTCATCAGTAAACGTAGGCTCATCAAAAGCAGGTATCAATATGGATGCCGTTAAACTCATGGGCGAAATAGTAAAACAAACGGCAGAGATAACAAAGGATAGAGATGGCTTTGGCTGTGCTAAACTCGTTGTATTTTGCAATGCTGTTGAAGATAATCCATTTATGGCAGGTGCTTTCCACGGCATAGGCGAAGGCGAAACTGTTATAAATGTCGGCGTATCTGGTCCGGGCGTTGTTAACCACGCACTTAAGAGCATGAAAGGTGCATCTATTGATGATATAGCAGAAACTATTAAAAAGACGGCGTTTAAGATTACAAGGGCAGGACAACTTATTGCAAAAGAGGCATCTAAGAGATTAAATGCAGAGTTTGGCATAGTTGACCTATCATTAGCGCCAACACCTGTTATGGGCGATAGCGTTGCACATATTTTAGAAGAAATCGGTTTAGAGCAAGTTGGGGCACATGGCACAACTGCAGCACTTGCAATGCTTAACGATGCCGTTAAAAAGGGTGGCGTTATGGCAAGTTCTAACGTTGGTGGCCTTTCTGGTGCATTTATCCCTGTAAGTGAAGATATAGGCATGATTAACGCTGCAAAGAGTGGTGCTATTAGCCTTAATAAGTTAGAAGCAATGACATGCGTATGTAGCGTTGGTATAGATATGGTTGCACTTCCAGGTGACACGCCAGCAAGCACGATTTCTGGCATTATTGCAGATGAAGCGGCTATCGGTATGATTAACAACAAGACTACTGCCGTTAGGGTTATCCCTGTTCCAAATAAAGGCGTGGGCGATTTTGTTGAGTTTGGTGGACTTTTAGGTTCTGCACCTATTATGGGCGTAAGTCCTTATGGTTGCGTAGATATGATAAATAGGGGTGGAAGAATGCCTGCTCCTATACATAGCAATAAAAATTAGTTGGGGTATATAGTTTTGGATAATAAGTATAGATGGGCAACCGAACAAATTTATACAAGCGATGATGCTTGGCAAAAAGAGTTTGACGCCATAGCCGAAAAAATAGATTTTGAAAAATATCGTGGAAAGTTAGGCGAAAAGAAGGCATTTTTAGAGTGCATGAAAGAGCAGGAAAAATTAAGCAGAGTTTTTGATAAACTCAGCGTGTATGCTATGCTCAAGCACGATGAAAACACAAAAAATGCACTTTATGACTCTATGTCGTCTAAAATAATGGCACTTGGCGTAAAGTTTGGCTCTGCCACTGCATTTATTATGCCAGAACTTACTGCTTTAGATGAAAAGGTTTTATCTAGTTACATTTTAGATAAAGACCTTAATGAATATGATTATTTTCTAAAATGCGTGCTAAAAGAAAAGGCACATGTTTTAAGCGAAAACGAAGAAAAACTTCTTGCGATAAGTGGAGATGCACTTGCAAGTTTTAGGGATATATTCACTAAGATTGACAATGCAGACCTTCCACTTGGCATACTAAAGCACGGCAATAAAAGTTATCCACTCAGTCACGGCACGTATGGTGTGATAATGCACGGCGAAGATAGAAAACTTAGAAAAAAAGCCTTTGATAAATATTACGGTGCATATATCTCGCTTCTTAACACTATATCGGCAACATACTATGGAAGCGTTAAGAAAGACGTTTTCTATGCAAAGGCAAGAAAATATAATTCAGCACTTGAAAGGGCTCTTTTTGGTGAAGACGTTGATAAAAGGGTGTATGAAAACCTAATTTCTACAACTAACAAGGCACTTCCTATGCTTCATAAATACATTGCTGAGAAGAAAAAACTTCTTGGGCTTAAAAAGATGTATATGTATGATATGTATGTTCCTGTCATTGAAGGAGCAGAGTTAAAACTTGAATATGAAGATGCTTATGAATTAGTTATAAAGGGCTTAGCACCACTTGGTGAAGCATATCAAAATCTTTTAAGAAAGGCAAAAGATGAGCGTTGGATAGACGTTTATGAAAGCGATGGCAAAAGAAGTGGAGCATATAGCGTATGCGTTTATGACACGCACCCTTATGTACTCCTTAACTATCAAAAGACCACACACGATGTGTTTACTATCGCACACGAAATGGGGCATAGTTTGCACTCGTATTTTTCTAACAAAAACCAAGACTATGCTAAGGCAGATTATAAAATTTTTGTGGCTGAAGTTGCAAGCACGGTCAACGAAGTGCTTTTAATTAGATACCTTTTAAGCGTTGAAAAGGATAAAAAATTAAGAAAGTATTTGCTATCTTATCTACTTGAAATGATTAGAACGACCTTGTTTAGACAAACTCAGTTTGCAGAGTTTGAACAAATCGCACACGATATGGTTGAAAAAGGTCAGCCACTAACCAAAGATAATTTAAGCGAGATTTATCTTGATTTAAACAAAAAGTATTATGGCCGTTCAGTTATAAGTCAGGGCAACATTAAGTATGAGTGGGCGAGAATACCACACTTCTATAGGGGCTTCTATGTTTACAAATATGCAACGGGCATAATCAGTGCGCTTGCTATTTGCGATAGAATTTTAAGTGGCGAAAAGGGTGCAACCGAAGATTACTTTAATTTCCTATCTTCTGGTGGTAGTGATGGACCTGTTGAACTATTAAAAATTGCAGGCGTTGATTTAAACACTAAAACACCATTTGAAAAGGCATTTAAGGTATTTAAGGACACCTTGGAAGAATTTAAGAGTTTATAAACTTTTGAAATTTAATTAAAGTCAACCAATCAAAATTTAAGTAATATAAACAACTCATGATAAGGAGAAAATCATGGCAGAAAGAACAAAAGATATTAAAAATAGGGAAAAGGCTCTTGCAAAAAAGGGTATAACAGAAATGCCACATAACTTAGAAGCAGAACAAGCCTTGCTTGGCTGTATTTTGCTTGATACAAAAATTCAAATCGATATAGGTGCTAACCTAAAGGAAAACGATTTTTATTCAGAAGCACACAAAAATATTTTCCATGCGATTCTTGATATAATCAAAAGAAATCAGCCTGTCGATATGGTAACGCTTACCGACACGCTTGAAAAGATGGGCACGCTAAATGATGCAGGTGGTATCAGTTATATCGCAGAACTAACAAACATTATTCCTTCATCGGCAAACTATCAAAGATATCTTTCTATCGTTAGTAGAGATAGTATGTTAAGAAAGTTGATGGCAGGTGCCGTCGAAATTATTGGCGAGTGCCAAACAAGTCAAGATGAAGTTTCTGCCCTTTCTTTTGCAGAAAAAACTGTTTATGACATTTCTAACACAGTTGACACAAGAGAAATGGTAAGAATTGATAAAGTTCTTCCTGATGTAATGTTCAAGTTTGATGAAATAAGCAAAGGTAGTTCGCAGTTTAGGGGCATTCCAACTCAGTTCAAAAAACTTGATAATATCATTAAGGGCGTACATAAGAGCGACCTTATGATTCTTGCTGCTCGTCCAGCCGTTGGTAAAACATCTTTTGCCATGAACATTGCAGGAAACATTGCACTTCAAGGTTATACCTGTGCAGTATTCTCACTCGAAATGAGCAAAGAACAACTAACTCAAAGAATGATTTGCCCTGTTGCAGGCGTTTCAATGGAAACCTTGTATAAAGGTGACCTTACAAATAAAAACAAGTGGTGGAGAAAGGTTATAAAAGCAAAAGAACTTTTGTCAACTGCAAAAATCTTTATTGATGACACGGCATCAATCACTCCAACACAAATTATGTCTAAGTGCAGAAGAATAAAGGCAAAACACGGCTTAGACTTTGTTGTAATCGACTATGTTCAACTTATGACACCAGATAAAAGGCTTGACAATCGTCAACAAGAAATAACCGAAATTTCAAGAAGTTTAAAAATCTTGGCAAAAGAAATAGACGTTCCTGTTTTGGCACTTTCACAACTTTCTCGTGCTGTTGAAACAAGAAAGGGTCGCCCACAACTTTCAGACTTAAGAGAATCTGGTGCAATCGAACAAGACGCAGATATCGTTATGTTTATTCATAGACCAGATAAAAACGCACCTGAAAAAGACCTTGCTGAAGGCAAGATTCAAGCAAACGTTGCTGAAATTATTGTAGAAAAGCACAGGGCTGGCTCTAATGGTACTGTAAATCTATACTTTAAGGGCGAAAGCACCAAGATCCTTAACATCGATGATGTTGGCGAAATAGAAGATGATGATAAAGAGGCGCCACGCACAAAGGTTAATATTGCTGGGTATGATTCACTTCCAGAAGATGATAAAAAAGAAAAACCTAATTATGATGAACCTGTGGACGAGCAAGTGATTGAAGGTGCAAGCATCAAATCGGTTGATGATGAGATTTTCTAATATGAAAACGACCATTTATTCAATAAACGATAATACTATTAAAAAGGCTGTAGAACTATTTAATGCATCTGAAGTTGTTGCCGTGCCAACCGAAACGGTGTATGGTTTAGGCGCAGTAGGAACAGATAGCAATGCCGTTAAAAAGATATTTGAAATAAAAGGTAGACCTAGCGACAACCCACTTATTGCCCACGTTCATAAGGACTATGATATAAGTAAACTCGTTTATATAGAGCAAGACTATGTGGGGGCGTTAATCAAAGCCTTTACACCGGGTCCACTTACTATGGTGTTTAATAGCAAGGGTGTGGTGTGTAAGGAAGCAGTTGGTGGTGGCTCTACCTTAGCCATAAGAATTCCATCGCATGAAGGCTGTCAAAGACTTTTGAAAGCACTTGATAAGCCCGTTGTTGCACCAAGCGCAAATCTATCAAAGCATACAAGTCCGGTTACTGCTATGCACGTTTATAACGACTTAAACGGAAAGATAGAAATGATTTTAGATGGTGGCAAGTGTAGTGGTGGAATTGAAAGCACTGTTTTAGACTGCACAGATAAAGTGCCACGAATTTTGCGAGCAGGCTTAATCACAAAAGAAATGATAGAAAAAGTGGTGGGGGCTTGCTTAATTGCAGAGCATAAGTCAAGCGATAAAGTTCGTTCGCCGGGCGTAAAGTATAAGCACTATAGACCAAACTGCATGACAGCACTTTATAATGAAAACGAGATAGACCTTGCTATAAAAAGGTATGATAAGGAAGAAAGTGAAGGCAAAAGGGCGTTCGTAATGTGTAGAGATGATTT